>JBATYB010000380.1:0-5172 GCA_049673825.1 Methylocella sp.
TGCGGTTCAACCTTCCCCCACTGTTCGTCACTGTACCAAAATAAATCGCTCATCGTTTGACATCCCCTTCCTGGGTGACTGCCAAACGTTTGAATCATCTCATCATTAATTAAGTCCTAACCCTAGACGCGGACCGATAATAATTTGTTGCCGGAGACATTAGGTTGCGACCGGCTTGCCGGAAAGCGCCGCGGCAAGCACGCGCAAACCAACGCCGGGACGCCCGGACAGTTTGAAACTTATGTGGCATCATAGGCTTGCGGATCCTGTGCCGGGCCGCCCGGCATGGTGCAAGCCCAGCCTTGCCAGCAGCCGCAAAATGGAGGAATAACGATTTTTCCATATATGAACGTTCGCGCTTGCCGCGGGCTGACGGCGTTGAGCGAGGGGAATCTTATGGGCGCTACCTATATCGACCCCGTGTTCCTGATGCATTACCCGCACGATCCGCCCGTTTGCGACTACCGCTCGGTGGTGAATGCAGCGGGCACGGCCGTGATCTTCGAGAGATGGAAGGATCCGCAGCCAGGTAACCAGAATCCGCGCTATGTGCTCTACCAGGTCAACCTGATGAATGACGCGACACAGGCGCCATTTCTGAACGGCACACCGGCGCTAAACATCTCCACGCGCCCCGATTGGTCCTGGGCCACACGACAGGTCGCGTTCTGCAACGGCAAGGGCATCTGGACCGTCGGCGACGATGGAAGCAACCCCGCGCTGCTGAAGAACACTGCCGGGATGATCTATCCGGCCTGGTTCCCTTCGGCACAACGGCTGGCGGTGATGAACAATGCAGCCTCCGCCTCCCCTTCTCCGAACACGACGACGATCGATCGAAAAGGAAAGACCATCACGCCAGCGGTGGCTGGCTCGGGCCTGTGGGCGGGAATGCCAAGCGTCAACCCCATACATCCAAATCTCATCGTATTCGCCGGCCAGAATGTCCAGAGCGGGGGCACCTACAACCAGGACCAGAACTACATCTGGCTGGTGGACACGTCGCTGAATCCCTTGCAGCCGGTTCCGTTGGAACTTGGAGCGCCCACCTCGGGCAATTTCCAATCACAATGGCAGGGGCGCGCGCCGTGGTGGTCGCCGGACGGGATTTGGGTCGTGTTCGAATCCTACCGTGCCCGTCCCCCGTCTACTGAGCGCCCGGAAGGTCGGTATGCGATTTACTTGTATGACTACAAGGTCCAACCTCACGCGGGAACACAGGTGACCGATCCGAAGTGGAACATGAACCACGCAAAGTGGTTCCCAAACGGATTTCCTCGTGGTCCAAGCGGCGGCAAGACGCTTGTAGTCGCCTCATACCAGCCAGGGAGCGCGGGACCCCCGGCCTGGCCGTATGGAATTGCCAGTCTGAATGTGTCGTCGATCGTCGGCTGAAAATTGATCGCGCCGGCGCGTCGACTGTCTCGCCTTCGCGGCAATCAGGACTTTTCGCATGAACGCAATACCCGCGCGAATGCTGCCCGGTCAAGTCTCGCGGACCTTCCGCGCGATCGCCCAGAGAGAGTTGCGATAAGCGTCGAAAGCAAAGTGCTGTTGATAGAGTTCGCGCGTGGGCGCGAACTCCCGGCTTGCACCGGGCAAATGACGAGTGGCGAAGGCGCGGCGCAGGGCCGCCGCGAACCCGGCGGCGCTTTCCGCGACAGTCACGTTTGGAAGGCCCGCCGCGTCGATGCCGAGGCCGCGAAAGGCGAGCGGCGTCGCGATCAACGGCGCCCCGCAGGACAGCGCTTCGATGGTCTTGATCGAGATCCCGTGCCCGGCCGTTACCGGCAGCAGAACGGCCGCGGCGTTACGATAAGCGGCACGGAGGTCCTCGACCCTCCCCCGGAAGAGCCCGGCATGCGCCTTGAATAGACCGGGCGCACCCCATTGAATTTGGCGGTCGATATTGCCGAAAATCTGGACCGGGACACCCGGCGCCAGCGGCAAGACCTCTTTTAGGAACCACACGAGGCCGAGGAGATTGGCGGAATTGGCGCTGGCGACGACGATCGGATCGCCGCCGCCAGGTCCCGGCGGCATGGCGTTGACGGTTGGATAAAGCATCGCGTGCCGCCTGTCCGGAACGAGCGTTTGGAAGGCGGCGGCCTCTTCGCCGTTGAGGTGCACTAAAATGTCGGCCGGCCGCATGGCGTCGAGCTCGATCGCGAGCATGTCCTCATAGCGCGCCACCGGCGGCAAGGCCCAGTCCGCATGATTGCGCAGGACATATTGCCTGGCCTGGAGATCGTGGGTGTCGAGAACGATCGGACAATCGTGCCGCTCGCGCAGGCGGATCGCCACGGGCATGCAGAAGAAATGATTGCAGTGGATGAGATCGACCCGTGGCGCAAACGCGAGGCCGTTTGGGATGGTTGCAAGCCGTGCGATCTCGATCCGAATCGCGGCATAATTGCCATGCAGCCATTGCCTGCCGGCACGCCGAAAACCGCCGTTGAAAATTTTTCGCAGCGGCATGCCCGCGAAGATGCGGGCGCCGGCGGCAAGGTCGCCCGTCGCGGCGAGATAGGCTTTGGCGGCGCGCGATCCATCGACGGAGCCGGGCCAATCGGCGATCGCGACACTCACGACGGTCGCGCCGAGGCTACGATAGGCCCTCGCCTGGGAGACGAACACCTGGTGGCTGCCGCAAGAATGCCACGCCGGATGAACGATCGCCACGACGCTCCCCGCGAGCGGCGGGGAGGACGGCACGCCTGGGCGCGCGGCCGCATTTATTCGCCGGGCTAGTGGCTCTTGCGCCTGCACGGTTTGTTTTATTCCACCTTCGCGGCCATTTCCGCCCGGCATAGCTACGGCTTGATCCGGCCGCCTTCGTCAAGCTACAGGAAGAGCAAAGCTCCCCGGTAGCTTGAGCTGCTTTTCCACCCGAATCAGCTACGCCGTCAATTCAGGACGAAACGCGGTGCCGCCAGTCGCTGATCCTCATGGCGCTGGCCTCGATACCATGTGAACTCAAGAGAACGATGCAAAATTCCCCTCCCCAATCGAAAAACCATGGCATGGCGGTCATCGCCAACGACAAGATCGTCAATTGGCTTCTGCCGTTTCTCGAGAGCTATCTCGCGACCAACGCGGCGACCCCTCTCTATCTCATCCCTTACGACGGCAATGTCGCTTTGACGCGCCGGGCGGCTGGCATTTATGGCGCCCATTTCGTCGAACCGGACAGCGCCGAGCTCGATGCCTTGGCCAAGCGGCTTTACCCGATGTTTCCAGGGCATCGCCGGCGTCTGCGGAAATTTCTTGCCCTCGCGCTGCCGCTCGACGAGGTCATCTATCTCGATGCGGATATCATCCTGTTTCGCGATTTTCGCGAGATGTTCGGCCGCCTTAAAGCCGGCAAGAGCGATTTCATCGTGGCCGCGCCGACGGCGGACTATGTCTACAATAAAAAACGCGATCAATATGATTTTCTTCGCGGCGTGATGCTCTTCAACGACGGGTTCTTCGTCGCCTCGAAAGAGATTCTTGGTCTGAAGGACTTCCATGACGTGATCGACAAGGACGAAGCGATCTTTCACGCCGTGCGCCAGCGCGGCATGCTGTTCGCCCAGCCGGTGACCAATTTCGTCGCCCACCGGATGGGTTTGAAGATCACCCCTTTGCGCGAATGCATTCCTGGAGCCTCCGGCGAGAGCTTCTACAAGGCCGATGGGGTGACCTTCGACGCCGAGGGACCGCGCGATGTCTTTGGCGATAAAATCTATTTCGCCCATTGGGCCGGCGCGGTAAGTCTCCCTCGCGGCCGCGTTTTCGATGCGGCTTGGCGCCAATTCGCCGCCCAAGCCGCGGCGCGGGTGAAAACGTGAATTATTCGCGGGCGCCATCGGGCGGGCGCGAGAGGGATTGCACAGTGCCTCGCCTCCTGTTTTTCTATCTTTCGAAGCGGATCGCGCTCGCAACCCTTTTAATCGCAACGGGACTTTGCGTTCCGGTCGTCTTGACCACGCTTTTTGAATATCTTCCGGCGGCCGCGATCCGTGGCGGACTGCTGATGCCGGCCCTTCTCGGCACCCTGCCGACGGTGGTCTACCTCGCCTTGCCGATGGCGGTTGGCGTCGCCGTCGCTCTCGAATTCGCGCGGATGTCGGCCGACGGCATGATCGCGGTTCTTTATTCCATGCGCCTCTCCGCCTGGGCGATTTCCCTTCCGGCCGCTTCCGTCGCCATTGCCGCGGCGGCGGCCGGCTATTGGATCTCGTCGGTTTTCGCGCCGGCTTATGTCGGCCAGATGCATGACGTGATTTATGTGATTCGCAATTCGCTCAATCACCGGATGCTCGAGCCGGCGCAATTCTACACCTTCGACAATGGCGCGCGAACGCTTTATTTCCGCCGCTGGCGTTCCGCCGATGTCGTCTCGGGCATGTTCATCCATGAATTCTCCGCTGAGAAGAACGAGGAGCAAATCATCACCGCCGCCGAGGCGGAATTCCGCCGCAACGCGAAGGGTGTCGTATTGATCTTGAGCGATGGTTCGATTGAGACAATTCCCGCGGACGGCTCCTCGATACGGACCGCGAATTTCGACGAATATGCGCTCCCGATCGGCATGCAAGGCTCCGGCGGCCTGCCGCAGCGCAATTGGCGAGGTGTCTTCGAGCTGCCGTTCCTCGAATTCTTCCACGACCGGCCGTCGAGCGGCGAAGACCCGCGTCAGTTCGCCGAATGGATGAGCGAGGCCGCGAAACGGTGCGGCATACCTTTGCTCGCCCTAGTCCATGCGCTGCTCGCGATCGGGCTTGTCTTAAACGTCGCCTCCGCGAGCCGCGGCGCCTCGGCGGCGACAACGGCGACCATGCTCGCCATCCCGGCAATCCATGTCGCGATCCTCGTTTCCGCCGAAACGCTGGTGCGTCAGGATCCGCGATTCGTCTGGTTCGTTGGCCTCGCGATCGTCGCGGAATTTGCCGCCGCCATCATCCTGATCGAGCGCCAAAACGCGAATTTTCCGCTGGCCACGGACGCCGCCGCGCCGCCGGTTCGCTAATGCGGATGAGGCGGAACGGCAACAATATATCGAGCCCCAAACGCCGATCCATGCAGGTACGGCTTCCGCTGTCCCGGTAACTGATGAGGCGATCCTTTCCATTCACCGATAATGGGAGTCGCTCCTGATCCTGACGATGAATTCGCTCCCGGTCAGGC
>JBATYB010000381.1:0-3699 GCA_049673825.1 Methylocella sp.
ACCCAGGCCAGCGCGCGCGAGCGCACATGCACGATATCAGCGTTTTCCGCCGCGATGAGACGCGCCAGGAGGCGCACGTTCAGGGCCATGGCAAGCGGGCTTTTGGTGCGCGAGGGAAACGGCACGAAGACGCCGCCCTTGGCTTGCAGCTCGCCCTCCATCCGGCCGCCCGCGCAAGCAACGAGCGCGCGCCCGCCAGCTGCGGCGAGTGACGCGGCGATTTCGATCGCCGCGCGCGCCGTGGGGTTGACCTCAAGGCCGGGAATGATTTGAAGCACGGTGACGCCGGCCAGGGAATGCGCGGCCCGGTCCTTGAACGGTAAGCTGAAAACTTGCGGCATCGGACGAGACGGCGTTCAACAAGCCAGGATGCCAAGACTAAACCCCGGATTCCTTAATAATCGTGAATAATCATGAAGCGAGCATCGCGGCGAACCGGAGCAACCCGCAAACGGGAGCCGGGGCGGATGGAATTGGTTCCCAACACCTCGCGGCGGGGAGCCGATCTTCCGCCCGCCGCAGCGCCTGTTTGCGCCGCGCCGGGAAGCCTCGGCAGCCACGGCCAGGCTCGTCTTCGGTGGATTTAAGTCCGGCATGCACGGGACAAAGGCGGAACATCTCGACCGTTTCGCGGCCCCCGCGGGCCGCGCTTATCTCCGCTTCGACTATTCGGGGCACGGCCTATCCGAAGGCCGTTTCTTCGCGGAAAAGCTCAACTTGCTGAAGACGGCATCTTGGCGGTGGCCTCGCCGACACGCTTGCGGTAAAGCGCGGCGAAATCGATCGGATCGATGTAAAGCGGCGGAAAGCCGCCCGCGCGCACGGCGTCGGCGATAATCTGGCGCGCGAAAGGAAACAATAGGCGGGGGCACTCGATCATGACGACCGGATGCATGTCGTTTGGGGCAATATTGCGCAGCCGGAACAGACCCGCATAGTCGAGCTCGAACTTGAACAGAAGTCCGGCGCCCTCGCCCGCCGACCCTTCGAGAAGAATATTCACCTCGAAGTCGGCTTCCGCGACTTGTCGCGCATTGACATTGACCTGGATCGCAATATTCGGCGCTTTCTCCTGAGGCCCCAGGGAGCGCGGCGCGTTCGGGTTCTCGAAGGAAAAATCCTTGGTGTATTGCACCATCGCGTTGATCGAAGGAGCAATGTCGGCCTGCGCGGCGTCGCCGTTGCCTTGTCCTTCAGCCATTGGGTAAGAATCTCCTGCGGCTGCGGGTAGCACGGATGCAGGTTTGCGACAAGCCGACCGGGATGGGCACGCGCCGAGGGCCGCGTTTATCCCTAGCCGCGCATGCCTGCGCCGGCCGTCTCCAGATTCTCGCTCTCGCCTATAATCCCGGCAACTTCCTGCGCGCGCCGGCGACGCCGGAGCCGATCAAGCTTTGGCCGCGAAATCCGTTCGCAGGCATCCTGCGGCCGATCGCGGAGCGTCGCCCGCCGCCAGTTGTTTCGTCCGTGTGAGGCGTTCCGCAGTCCCGCGCCGGCGGACACTCACGGCAGAGGTGGGTCTCGATGATGGCAAGCCAGCGTCTTTCAGCACAGGACGGGGCGGGGGCTCGAAATCCGGCGGATTCGCTTCCAAGCGCACCGGCTCCGCCTTGTCAGGAAAGCTGAAAGGAGGCAGGATGAGGCGGATACCGGCGGTATCTGGGCAATGCCGGTTAAACTCAAGGCCGCGATAGAGCAGGAGCTCGTACCGTGAGCATGATCACGACGAGGGATCGCACTCAGCTTTCGTCGCCTGTTTCAATGCCCCGGCCTGAGCCGCGGTAAGTTCGATCCCAAACAACAACAGTCTGGCCAGCAAAGGGAAACCAAGCGATGGCTGTCAAGGATGCAAAGGCACGGCGGACGGCTCCGCTGGACACACCGGCAGGGCTGACGTCCAATGCCAAGCGGGATATTTCGGGCGCGCTCACCATCCTGCTCGCCGACATGTTCGCGCTGTACGTTAAAACGAAGAATTTCCACTGGCACATGTCGGGTCCACACTTCCGCGATTATCACCTCCTGCTGGACGAGCATGGCGATCAGATTTTCGCTTCCACCGACGTCATCGCCGAACGCGTCCGGAAGGTGGGCGGCACGACAATCCGCTCGATCGGCCAGATTGGCCGGATGCAGCGCATTCTGGACAACGATGCCGAGTACGTCACCCCGCCCGATATGCTGGGCGAGCTGCGCGACGACAACGAGGAGCTGGCCGCGCGCATGCGCGAGACCCATTCGCTGTGCGACGAGCACGGAGACGTCGCGAGCGCCAGCCTGCTCGAGATATGGATCGACGAGGCCGAGCGGCGGGTCTGGTTCCTCTTCGAGGCCGGTCGCCGGGCCGTGCCTTGATCGAATGGAGGCTCCGATCCAACACACCTTCACATCCGTCCGATTTGCGCGCACCGGCTCCGCCGTGTCAGGTGAGCGGAAAGGAGGCAGGATGAGGCTGAAACCGGCGGCAATCAGGGGAATGCCGGTTGCCACGGAAAAGCTCCACATTGGCGCGGCCGGGCAGCCCGATCACCAAGGAGGGGGCCATGAGTTCGGCATTTGTCGTTGCGACCGAAGATCTCCCGCGCGCCAAGGTCGGAGGAGTGGACGATCCCTCGGTCCGTTGGGCTGGCGCTTTCGCCGCATATGGTGGGCACGGAGCCACCCAATCCTCGACGATCGTGTACGAGATCGAGCCTGGCGGACGGCTCGGCTGGCACACTGACGCGACCGAGGAAACGCAGTATATCCTTGCCGGCGCCGGCGAGCTACGCATGGAAGACGGCACGACTCATCAGGTCAAACCGGGTCATGTTTTCGTCATCCCGACGCCGGTGCGGCACGACCTCGCCAACACAGGCTCGGAAACATTGCGGGCGGTCGCCTTCTTCGCGGCGGCGATGTTCACGCAGCAGTTCGACAATGTGATGATTGGGCCAAACGTCCATGTTCTCGGCACCCCTAACCGGGACGGCTAGGCTGGCTGTTATTTTTTCTGCGACACGTCGAGATCGTTTTGAGCCGCTCGAAACGAGAGTGCGGCTGTTTATCTCGCCAAATACGAATGCCCGGGTACCATGAGCCGATGGTAACCGCGGAATAAAAGCCGGCCGGCGGGGCGGCGTGGACGCGGAGGACGATCCGCCGCGCCGCCCCGGCGAGGATGGATGAAAGCCCCACGCGGCTCCAACCGGTTTCCTAATTTCAGGCTTAAATCCGGCGCAAAATCTATTAGATTGGGTTTGGAACTTCGCCGGAGTTGCTTCGGGTCATGCCCAGGGACGCGCCTCGCCTCTATTTGATCACGCCGCCCATCTCCGATTGGACACCTTACCCGCTCCTCTTCGAGGAGGCGATGGCGGCGTGCGACGTGGCTTGCGTGCTTTTGCGAACCGCCGCGCACCAAGAAGGCGAGAAAGAGAAGATCGTGCGCACGCTCGCCCCTTTGGTGCAAAAGCACGGCGTTGCTTGTCTGGTCGCCGATGATCCTCAATGGGCGGTCCGCGCCAACGCCGATGGCGTCCATGTCGATGGGAGCGGGAAAAGGCTCGACGTGGCTTTGCGCGCGATAAAACCCGGCCACATTGTCGGCGCCGGAGGATTGCCGACGCGGGACGCGGCGATGGCCGCCGGCGAGGCGGGCGCCGACTACTTGATGTTCGGCTGGCCTCGCCGCGTGGAGCCGCATGCCGGCGTCGTGGA
>JBATYB010000382.1:0-9577 GCA_049673825.1 Methylocella sp.
GATACTTTCATTTCGCCGATGCCTTGCGCGGGTTTTAGCATACGGAATGTGAATTAATTCCGCTGCTGCTTTATAAAATTCAGCGGAATTGCCCGATCGACTTCAACGCTGTCGTACATGGATCTTACCAAGAGCTTGTCTTCAACGATTGGAATCGAATGCTGCTCGGCTATTTCCCGAAACTTTCTGGCTATGAGGTCTTTTCTTTTCAAAAGAACCAAGGGCGCGCCGCCTTCTTCCCTTACATAGCGAAGAGCTATGGCGTAATGGGTGGGATAGCCGGTTACCGGCAGCACGACACGCTTCGGCCACCCAACCGGGAAAAATCATGCCGCACCCAAGGTGTCCGATCGGCAGCCTTCTGGTCCTAGGCGGCGCGCGGTCGGGAAAAAGCCGCTACGCGCAAAGCCTCGCGGGAGCCTCCGGCCTTCGGCCCTTGTTGATCGCGACGGCGGAAGCCAAGGACGCCGAAATGGGTCAGCGCATCGCCCGCCACGCCGCCCAACGCGACGCGCGCTGGACCCTCGTGGAAGAGCCCGTCGCTCTTGCCGAGGCCCTCCGGCGGGAGGCCCGCGCGGATCGCATTGTCGTCGCCGATTGCGCGACCCTTTGGCTCAGCAATCTTCTCTTGAGAAATGATGATCTGGCGGCCGCGACACAGGATTTGGCGCAGAGCGTCGCCGGGTTAGCGGGTCCGGTGATCTTCGTCTCGAATGAGGCAGGTTGCGGAATCGTGCCGGAGAATGCGCTTGCACGCGCGTTCAGAGACGCCCAAGGCCTCCTCAATCAGGCGCTGGCGGAGGCTTGCGAGGCGGTCGTTCTCGTCAGCGCCGGGATCGCGCTCTGCCTCAAACCCGCGCCGGAGCCCAATTTTCGTTTCTGACGAATCCCTCGCTCCTGCCGGGGTCAATCCACGAGGTTCGCCGGATAACGTTGCGGGTCCTTTGGCATCGGGCTGTTGTAACTGTCAAATGAGCCAGGGGAGTCCTTGTCGGCTGCGCGTCCGGTGACCGGGAATATCGCCTGCCCTTCGGCATTGAAAACCTTGAAATAAGGAGCCGAGGTAGAGGGGTTCCATTTCCCATAGCGCAGCCCCGACCTGGGCTCATCCTCGGACCCTTCCGGCGGCAAGGCTGGGGTCCAGCCTGGATGCGTAATTCAGGAAAGCGTGCGGTACCGCCGCAAAGCTGCTTGTGATAGCCTTGCAAATCCGGAGGCGAAGGCTTTATAACACACACTTGTATGTGAAATCAGTTATATTACAGGATGATTATGTGAACACTGCCCACTCCCCTCATTTGCGCCGGCTCGAAGCGGAGGCGATCTTCATCCTGCGGGAGGTAGCCGCGGAGTTCCAGCGCCCGGTGATGCTCTATTCCATCGGCAAGGATTCGAGCGCGATGCTGCATCTTGCGCAGAAAGCCTTCTTTCCGACGAAACCGCCGTTTCCGCTGCTTCATGTCGATACCACTTGGAAATTCCGCGAAATGATCGCTTTTCGCGACCAGGCCGCGAACCGGGCCGGGATGGAACTTCTCGTCCACATCAACAAGGATGGCCTGAAGCGCGGCATTTCGCCGATCGCCTCGGGGTCCTCCCTGCATACCCAGGTGATGAAGACCGAAGGGCTGCGCCAGGCCCTCGATCTTTGGCATTTCGACGCGGCGTTTGGCGGCGCCAGGCGCGACGAGGAAAAAAGCCGGGCCAAGGAAAGGGTTTTTTCGCACCGCTCCGCCGCCCATGCCTGGGATCCGCGCAACCAACGGCCCGAACTCTGGCAGCTGTTCAACACCAGAATCAAACAAGGCGAATCAATGCGGGTGTTTCCGCTGTCCAACTGGACCGAGCTCGATGTCTGGGACTATATCCTGGCCGAGGACATTCCCGTCGTGCCGCTCTATCTTGCCAAGGAGCGTCCCGTCGTCGAGCGCGACGGCACCCTCATCATGGTCGATGACGAACGGCTGCCGCTGCGCCCCGGCGAGGTTCCACGCATGGAGCACATTCGTTTTCGCACGCTCGGCTGCTACCCCCTGACCGGGGCGATCCGCTCGCAAGCCGCGACGCTGCCCGAAATGCTCGCCGAAATGCGCGCCTCGACGATGTCGGAGCGGGCGGGCCGTCTGATCGATCACGACGAATCGGGCTCGATGGAAAAGAAAAAGCGCGAGGGCTATTTCTGATGCTCGACGCGGTGCAAATAAACCCGCGGTCTGTTCTCATGACGCAGGCGCGTCCCACGCTCAGATTGCTCACTTGCGGCTCGGTCGATGACGGCAAATCGACGCTGATCGGCCGCCTGCTCTACGAGCAGGGCCTCATTCTCGACGATCAGCTGGAAGCGCTCGCGCGCGACTCCCGAAAACACGGCACCGATGGCGACAATATCGACTTCGCGCTGCTCGTGGACGGGCTCGAGGCCGAGCGCGAACAGGGGATCACGATCGATGTCGCCTATCGTTATGTTTCGACCGCGAAGCGTTCCTTCATCATCGCCGACACGCCTGGCCATGAGCAATATACCCGCAACATGGCGACCGGCGCGTCGGGCGCCGATCTCGCGGTTCTGCTCGTCGATGCGCGCAAGGGCCTCTTGACCCAGACCTGCCGGCATGCCGCGATCGTGTCGCTGACCGGCATTAGGCATGTGGTGCTTGCCGTCAACAAGATCGATTTGACCGGCTTCGACGAGGCGGGCTTCGCCAAGATCGCGGCCGATTTCGAGAGGTTCGCCGCCGCGCTCGATTTCAAGACGATCACGCCCATTCCAGTTTCGGCGCGCCATGGCGACAATATTGCAAGCAAGAGCGCCAATACGCCTTGGTATCGCGGCCCGGCGCTGCTCGATTGTCTTGAAACCTTCGATGTCGCGGAAGACGGGGCCACCCGGCCGTTTCGTTTCGCCGTCCAATGGGTCAATCGCCCGCATCTCGATTTTCGCGGTTTTTCCGGCACCGTCGCGAGCGGAACGCTGCGTCCCGGCGACGACATCGCCGTCGCGGGTTCCGGCCGCCTCTCGCGGGTCGCGCGCATCGTCACCGCCGATGGCGACCTTCAAAGCGCGACGGCCGGCGATGCCGTCACCCTCACTCTGGCCGATGAGCTCGATATCGCGCGCGGCGATATTTTGTGCGATCCGAAACACCGGCCAGAGGTCTCCGACCAGTTCGCCGCGCATCTCATTTGGATGAGCGATGGCAAGCTCTTGCCTGGCCGCTCCTATCTTATGAAAGCGGGCACCAGGACCGTTCCCGTCTCGGTGACCGAGCTCAAGCATCGTCTCGATGTCAATACGCTCGGCGAGCTCGCGGCGAAAACCTTGAGTCTCAACGAAGTCGGCTTTTGCAATCTCGCCACGACCACGCCGGTCGCCTTCGACCCCTATAAGGAAAATCATACGACCGGCGCTTTTATTCTGATCGATCGGATCACCAACGCCACGGCGGCGGCGGGGTTGATCGCTTTCGGGCTTCGCCGCGCGACCAACATTCATCTCCAGGGCCTTGCCGTCGCCAAGCAAGATCGCGCCCGGATCAAGCATCACCAACCCGCCGTTTTGTGGTTCACCGGCCTCTCCGGCTCGGGCAAATCGACAATCGCCAATCTCGTCGAATTCCGGCTTTACGCCCATGGCGTCCACACCATCATGCTCGATGGCGACAATGTGCGGCATGGGCTCAACAAGAATTTGGGCTTTACCGAGGCCGATAGGGTCGAAAACATCCGCCGCATCGGCGAAGTGGCAAAGCTGATGACCCAAGCCGGCCTCATCGTGCTTTGCTCCTTTATCTCACCGTTTCGGGCCGAGCGGCGGATGGTGCGCGAATTGCTCGACAGACATGAATTCATCGAGATTTTCGTCGCTACGCCACTTGAAGAGTGCATCGCGCGCGATCCGAAGGGCCTCTACAAAAAGGCGATGGCCGGCGAGATCAAGAATTTTACCGGCGTCGATCAGAGTTATGAGCCGCCGGAAGCGCCCGAGCTTATCGTCGGGCTAGACAAACAGACCGCCGGGCAGGCGGCGGCGCAAATCGTCGCGCTGCTCACCGCGCGCGGCCTCATCGACCGCATCGACGATCTCGCCGCCGACTGGTCGATTTGAGGTTTCCTCACCTGAATGCGCGCGCGGCCGCCGCGGGTTTCCGATGCCCTTTGTAGCGGGACCGCCGCCGCATGAGGCTCCCTCGGCCCGGAGTGAACCACCATGACACATTCCGATTTCAGGTGTCGAGAGGTTCTCGACAATATTCGGAAATTATGTAATATATATCAATGTGTTACGCGTTAACGATCTGATACCCATAGCACTATGGACCGAGGTAAATTTTATGTGTTATTTCGGCGCTTCTGTCGCCGTCCTTGGGGCGGACATGACGTTCTCTCTAACTCTACTTGCCTGGACAGCGCGGGCGTTCGATGATTAAGCCCGCCGTCGGGTCGATGCTAGGCAGGAACGCGATCCTGCCTCCTTCCGCGAGTTTTTCTAGCACACAAGTACTTTTGACGTAGAAAGGTACATGAACCCCCCTACTCTCCAGGAAGCGATGGTTGAGTACAATCCCTCCACATGTAAGGAGATAGGGGCGGGCGGATGAATCCACACCCCCCACCAACTCTGTGGGAAAGACGCAAGTGGGAACGTATTAAAATGCGGGGAAATAACACGGACCACGATAACCGGTCAATTAGGAGATCACAACTTGATTTGCTTGCCTTCCCGCGCCGGAATGACGCCTTCTTCACATGCTTGCCTTACGAGACCGGATTTAGGCTATTGTCCGGTTTGGAGCGCCGGGGGTTGCCGGCGCCGGCGGGAAAGGGTTTCCAAGTGCGAAACATGGTTTGGGGGCGCGGCGTGCGGGTTCTTGCGGCGAGCGTATTTATATGCTCCGGCGCGCGGGCTGCCGCGCCGGCCGACGCGGCCGGGCGTTATTCCATCCTGCGCGACGGCGGCAAGGATACCGGATGCATGCTGACCTTGGACAACCAAGGAAAGGCGCGGGGCAGGCAGAAAGCTTCTCTCGCTCCCGGTTGTCGCGACCAGGGGATCGTGATCTTCGATCCGGCCGGCTGGCAAATCGTCAACGGCCGCCTCGTGTTGACCGCGCGCAAGGGGCATAAAACCTATCTTGACGCGCAACCGGACGGCACCTGGAAAAAAGACCCAAAGGAAGGCAAAAGCCTCACCTTGAAGAAATTGTAACGAGATACTTGGATTTTCCTGCGCGCCGCGGCCCACTTCAAGGAGGAAGGCGTTGAATCATAGTTCAAATTGAAAAAAAAGCGCGGCGGTTGGAACCCGCCGCCGCGCTTCCTTGTACTGGCTTTCGCTCTCAACCCTCGATCGCGGGTTTTTTCGGGCCGCCATGCGAGGCATGCCCTCCCTTGCGGCCGGCCTCGGACGCAAGCGTGTGATTGCGCGAAAAGCTGCGCTTGTTCGGATTCACGCTTTGACCGCCCTTGCGCCCGGCTTCGGCCGCCAACGCTGGATTTTGCGAAAAACTCCGCTTTTCGTGCGGCACACTCTCGCCGCCCTTGCGCGCGATCGCCCGCTGCTTCTCGGGATCCATGGAGGCGAAGCCACGCGTCGAAACCGACGATTTCTTGGAAGATTCCATTGCAGCGCTCATCGTTCCTCTCTCAAAAAATTACTGTCTACGTTGATATAGGTAATGTTTGGCAGCGGTAAAGGTTGCTAACTTATTCAAGTTCGCGTGACCAGCTTGGCCGGACCCCCCGGCCGAACCCGACGGGGTCCGAGGCGCTCGCCCTCGTAGCGGTCCCTGCTTCAAGCAGCGGGCGTACCGGTCCGATTCGGCGTACTCTAGTATGGAAATCATGACGGCTTGGTGAACAGGAAGCCTAATGCCTTATCCATGCAATGCCGGCGGCACGCATTATGTCTTTGCGGATTTACGCATGCTTCTCGCGCGCGCCTCGCCGGATCGCGCGGGCGACCGCCTCGCCGGTCTTGCCGCGGAAAGCGGCGAGGAGCGCGTCGCCGCGCGCATGGCCCTGGCCGATTTGCCGCTGGCGCGCTTTCTCGACGACCCCCTGGTGCCTTACGAAACGGACGAGGTGACACGGCTCATTCTCGATACGCATGACCAGCGGGCCTTTGCGCCGATCGCCGCGATGACCGCCGGGGAGTTTCGCGATTTTCTGCTGTCCGACGCGGCAACCCCCGAAACGCTGGCCCGCCTCGCGCCGGGAATCGCGCCGGAAATGGCGGCGGGCGTGTCGAAGCTCATGCGCAACCAGGATTTGATCGCCGTTGCGAAAAAGATTTCGGTGGTCACCCGGTTTCGCACCACGATCGGATTGCCTGGCTGCCTCTGCGTGCGCATCCAGCCCAATCACCCGGCCGACGATCTCGCGGGCATCGGCGCGTCCATCCTCGACGGCCTCATGTATGGCTGCGGCGACGCCTGCGTCGGGATCAATCCGGCATCGGACAGCGCCAAGCAGGCCTTGGCTCTTCTCGAGCGGATCGAGGAGCTGCGTTTGCGCTTCGAAATTCCCATGCAATCCTGCGTGCTCGCCCATGTGACGACAACCATGCGGGTCATGGAGCGGGGAGGTCCGGTCGATCTGGTTTTTCAGTCGGTCGCGGGGTCCGAGGCGGCCAACCGCGCGTTCGGCGTGGACCACGCGCTTCTCGACGAGTCCTATTACGGCGTTCAGGCCCTGCACCGCGCTCCGCCTGGCGCCAATCTCATGTATTTCGAAACCGGCCAGGGCGCGGCGCTGTCGGCGCAAGCGCATCACGGGGTCGATCAACAAACCATGGAAGCGCGCGCGTATGCGGTGGCGCGGCGCTACGCGCCTTTGCTCGTCAATACGGTCGTGGGCTTTATCGGCCCCGAATACCTCTACGACGGCAAGGAGATCATCCGCGCGGGGCTCGAGGACCATTTCTGCGGCAAGCTGATGGGCCTGCCGATGGGTGTCGATGTCTGCTACACCAACCACGCCGAGGCGGATCAAGACGACATGGACAATCTCCTAACGCTTCTTTGCGTCGCCGGCTGCAACTATATCATGGGGGTTCCCGGCGCCGACGACATCATGCTCGGCTATCAATCGACCTCCTACCACGACGCGCTCTATGCGCGCTCCGTGCTGGGCTTGCGGCCGGCGCCGGAGTTCGAGGCCTGGCTCAAAGCCTTCGGGATCATGGACGCGAATTCGCGGGTGCGGCCGAGCCCTTCGGGAGGCGCCGCGCGTCTCCTCGTGGCGGCGCCGCGATGACTCCGCCGCCCGGAGATTTCTGGGATTATCTGCGCCGCGCGACGCCCGCCCGCATCGCGCTCGGCCGCGCCGGCGATGGCCTGCCCACCCGCCGCGTGCTCGAATTCGAGCTCGCGCATGCCCGCGCCCGCGACGCGGTCAAGGCAAATCTCGATCCCGCCGCGCTGATCGCCGAGCTCGCGGACTTGCGCCCCATTCTCGTGCGAAGCGAGGCAACGGATCGCGCAACTTTTCTGCAGCGGCCGGATCTTGGCCGCCGCCTCGCGCGGGATTTCGCGCGGGCGCTCTCGCCAGGCAGGTTTGACGCCACGATAGTCATCGCCGACGGGCTGTCCGCGGGCGCGGTTCAAATGCACGCGGGGCGGTTGTGCAAAATGCTGCTGGCGGCACAAAATTTCGCCTTTGCCGCTCCGGTCGTGGCACTTCAGGCGCGCGTCGCATTGGGCGACGAGATCGCGGCGAGGCAAGGCGCGGCCCTTGCCGTCGTGCTCATCGGCGAGCGTCCAGGCCTCTCCTCCCGCGACAGCGTCGGCGCCTATATCACCTTCGACCCGAAGCCGGGCGCGACCAAGGACGCCGAGCGCAATTGCGTTTCGAATATCGGCGGCCATGGCCTTTCATTGGACGCGGCGAGCCGGCGCATCCTCGCCATCATGGCGCTCGCCCGGACGATCCGGCGCACCGGGACTTGCCTGAAGGAAGATGAAGCCCTCGATTTGTTGCCTCCGGCGCCGGGAACATTCAACCAGATCGCGTGAGGTCCCCACGTCCGGCATAAATCAATTCGCTGGGCTGCTGGTCTTTGCCGCCGGGGCGATACCAGTCCCCGTTCACACTGGGTAAATTCAAATTGAACGCAAATACCGTTGCAGCCAAGGGAGTTCGGCCAGATATTGTAGGTTAACCTGTCGGCCGACTGTCCCAAGTTGCCTGGCTAAACGAGGAATTTCTGCAGGAACAACGAGTTTTTCTATCTGTAACTAGAGCGTTCTTGCGCCGTCCTACAGACCTAATCGCGCACTCGAACGTTCCAAAAGGATCCTCCCGCCGCTCTTGAGGAGATCGCTATGACCTTAGGGGAAGCACGCTCCACGCAGCGCCTCGGCGAGGCCGGTGACCGTGAGGTCCGCAGGCGGGGTGCCATCGACGATCGCCGCTGCGATGCGGAGCGACGGGAAGGCAAGGGGGGAGCCACTGGGCGGATGTGCCGTTCGCAGTGGGCCTCGCGCTCGGCAATCTCCGCGAACGAGGCAGGGCGGCCGCGCTGGATGTCGTCGTTCCTGCGCGTTGTCCGTTCCCGGACTCAAATGTACGCGAAAAAACTGACACGGCGCCGCTCTCGTTTGTCTTGGCTTTTTATGTCCTGCACGCTTTTGATGTCCGCGAGCGTCATTCGCATGTGGAGCCATTGGCTCGAGATCTCTGCCTCGCTTGGCTTCTATCGAGCCGCTGGCGCCCTCGCGGCGGTCACGGGAGCCGCGCTTTTCGTTTCATGGTGGCTGAACACGGGCAATGAATAGGGCGCCGGCGCCATGTCAGCTTTTCCGTGTACATTGAGCCCGGGAACGGAGAATAGGGCGGATCGACGACATCCAGCTCGGCGGCACTGCCTCCCTCGCCGAGATCGCCGAACGTGAGGCCCAGGGCGAACGGCACATCCGCCTGCTGACTCCCCTTGCCTTCCTGTTGCTCCGCATCATCGCGACGATCGTCGAGGGCACCGCGCTTGTCGATGGACTTCAAAACCCTTTAAGCTTTTCACGGAAAATGGCCTTCAACAATCGGAATGCCCGGACGGCTGGTTCTGGAACATGCTTGCGAAGACGCGCATAGACCCCCGAGGGGTTGCGCTGGAACGGCGCCAGGATTTCCCCCGCCCGCGCGAACAGCTCTGGCGCCACCTCGCAATCCGCCGCCGCGGCATTCTCCGTCACTTGTTCGGGACGGCTTGCTCCGATGATCGCCGAGGACACCTCTTGCCTGCGCAGCACCCAGGCAAGCGCGAACTGGGCTAAACTCAAGCCTGTTTCTCTTTCGGCCATAAGCTTCACCTGTTGCACGGCCGTCAACACGGGAGCCCGCAGCCACTCTTTCGGCAGCATCGCGCCCATTGACGCATGACCGGCCCTGGACCCTGCCGGCGGCGGCGCCTCCGGCCTGTATTTGCCGGTCAGCACGCCCTGGGCAAGCGGCGACCAGACGATCTGGCCGATGCCGAGTTCGGCGCAACGCGGAAAAATCTCATCTTGCGGAAACGGCCAAAGCATCGAATATTGCGGTCGAGCGTGTAGATTAAGACGATGAGGATTGAAATGATTAAATT
>JBATYB010000383.1:0-1568 GCA_049673825.1 Methylocella sp.
GCCGCCGCTCTTGAGGGGCTCGCCGGCGCACCCCTGCCCTGCGATTTCAGCACCGCCGACGCGTTCGTCTTTGCCGCTGGGACCGCGACGCTTGTCCCTGTCCCGCGCGTCAATCTTGTCGATATCGGGCTGCTGCACGGCATCGACCAGGCCCGGGACACGCTTCTCGCCAACACGGAGCGTTTCGCCCAAAAGTTCGCGGCCAACAACGCGCTTCTTTGGGGTGCCCGCGGCATGGGCAAATCCGCGCTCATCAAGGCCGTGCATGCAACAATCAATGCGCGGCTTGCCACTTCTCCGGATTCCAAGCCGCTCAAACTTGTCGAGATACACCGCGAGGACGTCGGCGGGCTGCCTCGCCTTATCGCGCTGTTGCGCGGAAAACCCTGGCGCTTTCTTGTTTTTTGCGACGATCTTTCCTTCGACGCGGCAGATTCGAGCTATAAGTCGCTGAAGGCCGCCCTCGAAGGCGGGATCGAGGGCCGCCCGGGAAATATTTTATTTTATGCTACGTCGAACCGCCGCCACATTCTTCCACGCGAAATGATCGAAAACGAACGCGGAACCGCGATCAATCCGGACGACGCGGTGCAGGAAAAGATCTCGCTTTCGGACCGCTTCGGGCTTTGGCTCGGCTTTCATTCCTGTTCGCAAGACGATTATCTCGCGATGGTTTTGGGCTACGCGGAGCATTTCGGACTTGCTCGCGGGCGGGAAAAAATCGAACGCGAGGCGCTCGAATGGGCGCTGACAAGGGGCTCGCGCTCGGGGCGGACGGCCTGGCAATATATCCAGGATCTCGCCGGACGATTGGGCAAGGCGGCGGAGTGAGCCGGTCCGTTCAAGTTCACGGATCGTGCCCCCGGTGAACGCCGAGTCATCTAGGCATATATGCGCCGGATGACGTGCTAACTTGCTACGCGGTTGTGACGATTCAGCTGTAATAATCGGCGAGGCGGCCATGGCGAACCGGGCGAGTGAATCGATTCGAAAATATCTGGCAATTTATGCGCATTTCATCGCCATCAGCGTCGCGGTCGCTCGAAAACGAATAGGTGACCTGCTTTCGGCCGGATCATTGATCCTGCCCATCCCTGCAGGTCATGGGTGGCAGGCTTTTCCTGATCGGGCTCGGCGCGGAAGGCGCGACCCGTGTGCTTTGTGCCCGAAGCATGCGATCCGCGTGCGTTGGTTTCGCGAGGTCCCGCGGAGGGCCTGCGTCGCGCACATGCGCAGTCGCGCTTTTCTCATATTCGCCGGTGTGCTCGCCTTCCCGCCGCAAGCCTCCAGCGCGTCCATTGACGAGACCCCGCCCTTGCCACGTCCACGCCCGGCCGAGGCGCCCTCCCATCCCGCCCCATACGACGCCGCGCCGGCGGAACCGGCCAAGCCGGAGCCCCCCATCGATCAAGCCTGCCTGGATCGTCTCGGCGCCGCCGGAATCGAATTCGAGGCGGTCACGCTTCCATCGGCCGCCAAACCGGGATGCGCTATCGAGACGCCCGTGCGGCTCAAGGCCGTCAAACTGGCGCAGCGGAGAACGTCGATCCGCCTGCCCGATGAGCCGA
>JBATYB010000384.1:0-2803 GCA_049673825.1 Methylocella sp.
CGCGCTTGCTTGGCATCCCCGGCATCCGCCGGGCATGCCGCCGTGCCTGCGCAACGTTCCCATCTCGGGCGCGGGATCGCAGCCTGCGCCCTGCCGCCCGCCGCAAAGCGATGACTTGCGGCATCGACTTCCGTCCGGGTCGGTTTGGGACTCCCCAGGAGTCAAGGTTTTTCGGTGGTTGGAATTATTTTTTGATTGGCAAGAGCTTGACTGAAATCGACAAAAGGGCGCCGCTGGTGCGCCGCCCATTCACCCATGGAGGATCGACCCATGAGGCGTGGAAAAGATTACCCTGCTACCCCTTTTTCTTGTTCGGTTCCGAGAGGACCCACCGCCCATAAAAAAACATAGCCGTCACAAAGGCAACCGCCACAATGCCGCCAAGAGGCGTCCCGACCCAACTCGCAATTTCAAGAAGCTCACCCATTACTTTCTCTCCTTTATTCGTTGATAAGCCGTCGTGATGGATTTTCCGCGGGGCTGGACGGCGAAAGCGCCGAAGGTCGTCGTTGACAATGTGGTATTTGCGACATATGCGCAAGGAAAATTTGAAGGCCAGTCCCCCGCCCTTAGAAAATGCGCAAAAATACTCTGAAATTATGAAGTTAAGCTCAAGAAACTCTCGCCCCCAACGTATGAAAACCACGCCTCCAGCGCCTCGCGGCGCCATGCCGCGGGCGCTCGGCGCCGGTCACGTCCTCGTATCCCGCGAGACGGCCAAATACTGACTGCCAAATAATTTCGGATGACGGCCATTCCGGCCCGTGCGCCCGCCGGCGCGCATCTCGGCGGCCATCGTGGATAATCCGAGCGCGTGTTCACAGCTCTTTGCGCAAATGGCGGCTGGAGAGAAGATGATGTATCCGCCGCAAGTCAAGGCTCTCGCGGGCCCGCGGAAAGCGTGGCGGCGTATCGCCGGACAAATCCTGTTGCCAAAACTCATCGCCAATGTGACATTCAAAAATCGAATCGAGGCAAGCCCGCCGCATGCCAGAACTGCCGCCTCACCCAAACGCCGCCAGCAAAATTTGGCGAAACCTCAGAGTCGCAGGAGAATAATTTGCACATCAGATCGAAATTCGGCCGCTTCGGTCCGCTTGCCGTGGCCGCCGGGCTGCTGACCGGTTGCCTAGACTTCAACGCGAGGGCGCAGGAAGTACCCCCGCCTTACATCGAGCCTGGATATGACCCCCGCTTCTACCCGGGCGACGAGGACACCCGGCTCGGCTGGGCCCATCTCCTGAGCGGAAATTATGGGCTGGCGGAGCGGCATTACCGCCGAGCCGTCGAAGCGACCCGCCAGAACGGCTCAGCCTGGATCGGGCTGGCGGCCTCCTACGACCGGCTAGGGCGTTTCGACTTGGCGGATCTCGCCTACCGGCACGCCATTCGGCTCGAAGGCGGAAACTATGTCATCCTCAACAACTGGGGCTATTCCTACCTCTTAAGAGGCGACATCCGTGCGGCGAGACGGCTTCTGGAACGGGCCGAGCTGCTTGCGCCCGGCGACCCGACGATCGCCAACAACATTGTTGTTATGGATGCCGGACTTGCCTATTTCCACGGCTTTGGCCCTTGAGGTCCTTGCCGGGCGCCGTCAGCATTCTTTTTTCGACGGTGGTCGTGCTTTTTACGCATCGACCGCGACAACGGTCTCTGAATTTATCTTTTGATGAAATAATAACTGAACTCGATGCCGAGCCCGCTCGCGAAGCAAATGGGATTAGCTCTGCGCGCGCCGCGCCGGGCCTCCTCAAAATGGGTTCCAGGTCGAGCTCTGGGTGAATTTCAGATAACTGACGTTGAGCCCCAGACGCGCGCCGATCCCGGAGCGGATCGGAACCACGTACACATCGTCGTTGACGAGCGCCGTCATGCCAAAGCCGCCGACGAGATAGGCCGAGCCGTCAACCCCGCCGAAGCGGCGAAAGATCGCGCCCGTCGAAGACAGATTATAGACGAGCATCATGGTGCGGTCGCCGTCGGCTCCGGCATCGAAGCCCAGCGAGGGGCCTTGCCAAAAAACCTTCAGATCGCCAGCGTTGCGCGTATACATCACGCCCTCGCCATAGCGCAGCCCGCCGATGAAGGCGCCGCCCGCCTCCTGGCCCAGCACATAGCCATTGGGCTTGCCCCAGCGCCTGGTCGCGGCCTCGACAATCTCGGCAAGTCCGCGCGCGGCCGATCCAAAGAAACGCTGGCCGTTGGCGACGACCTCGTCCGAGGAGAATTCGCCGGGCCGTCCGTTCGAGGGATCCGGGTCAGCCAAAACAGCGCTCGCCCGGAGAACCGGGATGCCAGCGGCGAGAGCCGCCAGCGTCAGCGTCATTTCCCTTCGCGTTTGCATGGTCAAATCCTCCGTTCAAATCTTGCGCGAACCGGGCATTGCGTCGAGCTTTGACGGAATAGCGTTAACGAAGAATTGACGCCCGCCGGGGTTTTATCGTGGCTTCTTCAGGGCGAAGCCGTGCCCGCTTGCCCAGATAATTCCCGCCGTCGCTTTACCGTGCTCGAAAAATGGCCGCCGTTGGATCGCCCAAGGCGACAAAAGGCCCGTTTCTGAATTGCGTTTCCGTTTTTCCGTACCGCAATGGGCGTCCCGCGCCATCGCGAACGATGCCGCCCGCCGCGCGCAGCACCGCGTCCCCCGCCGCCGTGTCCCATTCCATGGTTTGGCCGAAACGCGGATAGACGTCGGCTTGGCCCTCGGCAACGACACAGAATTTGAGCGAGGAACCTGCCTGCCGCCGCTCCTTGACCGGGAGCTTCGCGAGAAAAGCCTCGGTCACCGGATCGGCGTGGG
>JBATYB010000385.1:0-16053 GCA_049673825.1 Methylocella sp.
CCGTACGAGCGACTGATTACATTTGCCCTGCTGGTGTTTCCAATCTGGCTGTGGCAAGCGACGGCGATCTGTATCAGTGTAATATGTTCACAAACAATTCTGCCTACCGCACTTCGATCACTGCTACGGTAGAGGTTTTGACGAAGGCTGATATTGCTGAATGCCGGGAATGTTGGGCGCGCCCGTGGTGTAGAAGCTGTGTGGGAGAAATGGAAATCAGAAGTCCGGGTGATCCGCATCCGTTTCCAGAACATTGCGAGACCCTCCGTAGAGGAATCCAAACGATAGTGAGGCGGCTACCGCCAGCGTCTCGGCGCCGTCTTTTCTTCCTTGGACGAAGAGCTCATATGGCCAAACGCAAGGAACTCAAGGAAATCGACGCCTCGCTCGCAGCCAACGCAAACGCGGGTGCCATCGAAGTAACGCCAAGGCCGGATATGTTTTGAAAGCGCCGCGCTCCGCCGCGCGCCTTCGCCGTCACCCGCTCAACCCGCCGGCGAGCGTCGGAATATCGAGCGGCCGGAAACCGTAGTGATTGAGCCAGCGGATGTCGGCCTCGAAGAAAGCGCGCAAATCCGGCATGCCGTATTTCAGCATGGCGATACGGTCGACGCCCACGCCCCAGGCGAACCCTTGATAAATGCTGGGATCGAGGCCGCAATTTCTCAAGACATTCGGATGCACCATGCCGCAGCCGAGAATTTCGAGCCAATCCTCGCCCTCGCCAAAGCGCATCTCGCCACCCTCGTGCGAGCATTGGATATCGACCTCCATCGACGGCTCGGTGAACGGAAAATAACTCGGCCGGAACCGCATCTTGACGTCCGGAACCTCGAAAAAGGCTTTGCAGGATTCTTCGAGAATCCATTTGAGGTGGCCAAGATGCGCGGAGCGGTCGATGACGAGGCCCTCGACCTGATGAAACATCGGTGTATGCGTCTGGTCGGAATCGCAACGGTAGGTGCGCCCCGGGCAAATGATCCGTATCGGCGGCGTTTGCGTCAGCATCGTGCGCACCTGCACCGGGCTTGTGTGCGTGCGCAGCAGCTTGCGCGCGCCATCCGGGCCGGAGTTGAAAAAGAAAGTGTCGTGCATGTCGCGGGCCGGATGGTCCGGCGGAAAATTCAGCTTGGTGAAATTATAATCGTCGGTCTCGATGTCCGGCCCTTCGGCGATGGCAAACCCCATGCCGGCGAATATGACCGCAAGTTCATCCATCACTTGGCTCACCGGATGGATGCGCCCGGCCTCGATCCCATGCGGGCGCACCGGCAAGGTGACATCGGCGATCTCCGCCTTGAGGCGGGCTTCGAGCGCCGCTTCCTTCAGAACCGCGCGCCGTGCCGCGAGCGCCTCCGTCACCTCGTCCTTGAGCGCGTTGATCGCGGCGCCGCGCTCCTTGCGCTCGTCCGGCGCGATTCTGCCAAGACCCGCGAGCAGGGCCGAAACCGTGCCCTTTTTTCCAAGCGCCGCGACCCGCACGGCTTCGAGCGAGGCTTCGTCTTGAGCGGCGGCGATTTGCCCAAGAATTTGCGCTTGAAGAGTTTTGAGGTCCGGCATGTTTGGGTGATCCAGGCGAAGCGCTGAGCGGCTTTTGGCACGCAAGCGCGGCGATGTCGAGACGCGGCGAAACGCAGCCTTCTAAGCGCCACCGGTGGCGGACGCGATCCAGTCCAGATAGGCTTGCGCGCCGTTCTCGATTCCCACCTCGACGATCTCGGGATTGGAATAAGTATGCACCGCGCGAATGGCGGCTTCGACATTTGCGTAGTCGTTCGCCTTGATCTTGCAAAACAGCATCCATTCATTTGCGTTTTGCACCGCGCTTTCCCACCGGTAAACGCTCTCGATTGGAAACATCTGGACGCAGGCGGAAAGACGCTCCTCGACGAGACGCGACGCAATCAGCTCCGCGTTCGCCTTGTCGCCGCACGTCGTCATGACGATTGCGAAAGGGGTTGGCATGAAAATCCGCCGAGGTTCGATTGTTCTAGCGCCGGGCGCCGACCCGTCTCGTCGCGCCATGGAGCCAGCGGCGCACCTTTGGCTCGACCAGCGGCGAGATTTCCCGCCGCACCCGCGCGTGATAGGCATTTGCCCAAGCGATTTCTTCGCCGTCGAGGAGTTTTGGCTCGATCAGCGCGAGGTCGAGCGGCGCGAGCGTCAGCGTCTCGAAACCCAGCATCTCGCGCTCGGCCCCCGCGATCTCCCGGCGCTCGACCACGACCAGATTTTCGATCCTGATGCCCCAATGCCCGGCCCGGTAAAAGCCCGGCTCATTGGAGAGGATCATGCCGGGCTCGAGCGCGGCGGACCCGAGCTTCGAAATCCGCTGCGGCCCTTCGTGAACGGATAAATAGGAGCCGACGCCGTGGCCGGTGCCATGGTCGAAATCGAGACCCCCCCGCCACAAGGGAACCCGTGCGAGCGCATCGATTTGCGCGCCCGTGGTGCCCTTGGGAAAAACCGCGCGGGCAATGGCGATATGGCCCTTGAGCACGCGGGTGAACCGGTCGCGCATCAAGGCGGTTGGCTTGCCCACCGCGAGGGTGCGGGTGATGTCGGTCGTGCCGTCCTCATATTGACCGCCCGAATCGATCAAGAATATCCCTCTGCGGATCTTCGCGTTGGTCTTGATCGTCACCCGATAATGCGGAATGGCGGCATTGGCGCCGGCGGCGGCGATTGACGGGAACGAAACGTCCTTCAGCTTGCCCGTATCGCGGCGGAAAGTTTCGAGCGCGTGCGCCGCATCGATCTCGCTGAGATTTCCGCCCGGCGCATGGATTGCGAACCAGTGCAGAAAGCGGACCACCGCGGCCCCGTCCCGCAAATGCGCATGCCGCGCGCCTTCGAGCTCGGTCGCGTTCTTGCGCGCCTTCATCTCGACGACCGGATCTTGGCCCAACTCGCAGGCGCCGCCGGCCTCTTTCAGGATCGCGGCGAGCTTGGCTGGCGCCGTGGCGGAATCGAACAAGACTTTCTTGCCATGTTCGCCAAGAGCCTGGAGATCGCGCGCGAGACGTTCCGGCTCTTCAATATCGGCGAGGCCGGAAAGCTTGTCGCGCGTATGATTGTCGAGCTTGCGCGCGTCGACGTAAAGGCGCGACTTGGCTTCCTTCAAGATCAACGCATAGCCAAGCGGCAGCGGGGTATGCGCGACGTCGTGGCCGCGGATGTTGAAGAGCCAGGCAACCGCGTGCGGATCGCTGACCAGCAACGCATCCTTGGCCCCGAGCGCGGCGGCGGCGCGGGCGAGTTTCCGTTTCGCATTCTCTCCGGCAAATCTAAGCCCATGCAAGGTGATTTTGCCAAGCGGCGGCGCCGGACGGTCCGTCCAGATCGTGTCGATCGGGTTCGGCTCCACGGCGACGAGCTCGGCGCCCGCGGCTTGCGTTGCCTTGTCGAGGCACTTCACCTGGCGAGGCGTGTGCAGCCAGGGATCGTAACCGAGCCGCGCCCCCGGGCTAAGATTGGCTTCGAGCCAATCCGAGGGACTCGTCTCGGTCCATGCCACCGGTTTGAAGATCGATAGATCGACTTGATCCTTGACCGCCAGGCTGTAGCGGCCATCGACAAAGATCGCGGCGCTACCTTTGAGCACAATGGCAAGCCCCGCCGAACCGGTGAAACCGGAAAGCCAGGCGAGGCGCTCTTCGCACGCGGCAACATATTCGTTCTGGTGTTCGTCCGCCCGAGGAACCAGGAAGCCGTCGAGTCCGAGGCGAGCGAACCCGGCCCGCAACGCCGCGATCCTGATCGCGCCCTGCGAGGGATCCGCTCGATCCTCGAAGGATTGATAGAGACTTTCGAACATCCGGCCAGAGTAGGACCAGTCCGCCTCCGCCGCAACATGGCCGCGCGGAATGGCGAGAAGGCGTTTGCGCTCGAACGCGCGGTTTTCAAGGCGCGGGATTTCCGCTTCGGTCCCAACCTTGGGTCCGGCGGTTTGATATCCCTCGCGGCGGGTCCGCGCGCGGTATCCGCCTCGATTTGCTCGATAAAAGTGAGGTGCCCGGTGAGGGCGGCAAAGCCACGGGAAATCCTGTCCCGCTCACCTCACATCGTAAGACGTTCCACGGGCATCGACAGGCGGATAATCAAACCTTTGGGTCTCCAGTCGTAGGAAAGCTGACCTCCGAACTGACCTGTCACGAGCCGGCGCACGAGCGAGCTTCCGAACCCTTCATATTCCGCCGGCCCGTCGAGGGATGGGCCGCCATGCTCTTTCCAGGTCAGCAGAAGTTCGTTCTCCTTCACGGACCAGTCGATGTGGATGTAGCCTCCGGGAGACGATAGAGCCCCATACTTGGCCGCGTTCGTCGCGAGCTCGTGAATAACAAGTGCAATGCTCGTGACGGCGTTCCCGGCGATGGGTAGACAAGGCCCGGTGATGATGAAGAACCCGCGGCCACTGACGCGCTCCGGATCGACGTAGGGAGCGAAGATCGTTTGGACGAGAGCGTGCAATGTCGTGTCCTGGCCGGGTTTCTCGCCCCCGTTCAGCAGGCCGGGTCGCGTGAGCCCGTGGGCGCGCGCGAGCGCGCCCAGCCTTTCCCGGACCGCCTCGGCCATGTCCGCCGGCGTGCGGGCGGAACGCGCACTCAGGGTCACCAGTCCGCTCGTAACGGCGAAAAGGTTCTTAACGCGATGGCCCATCTCTCTGACGAGAAGATTCTGTTGTTCTTGAGCTCGCTTGCGCTCGGTGATGTCGCGGGCGATTTTTGATACGCCGATGATCGTGCCCTCGGCATTCATGAGGGGCGATAAAGCCAGCGAAACCTCGACCAAACTACCATCTTTGCGCCGGCGAACGGTTTCATAGGGATCGATGCACTCACCGCGCCGGATGCGCGACAGCATATCGGATTCCTCGTCGTGGCGATCCATTGGAATATAGAACGTGACAGGCTTGCCGATAACTTCTTCCGCCATATAGCCGAAGAGGCGCTCAGCTCCCGGGTTCCAGGTGCAAATAATACCATCGAGGTCCGCGCTCAAGATGGCGTCGTCAGAGGACTTGACGATCGAGGCGAGCCGCTTCTCGAACTCCTCGGAGCGCTTGCGCTCCGTGATGTCAATCAACGTGTTCACGGCGCCGGTCAGCGCACCTGACCGGTCCCGCAGCGGCGTCGGATACGCGAGGAACGGGACGCGCGTGCCATCCGGCCGCTCGGCAGCCGCCTCCGCGCCACGGATAGGACGTCCTTCCTTCAGGGCCACGGCCATGGGGCACTCAACGTGCCGCATCGGCCTGCCGTCAGGCCAGTACAGCCGCCAGGAGCCGCACCATTCGCTCGTGCCAACCGTCGGGCGATGACCCCAGAGGTCCGCTGCCGCCTCGTTAAAGAATGTGATCCGCCCTGCCGCGTCGATCGTATAGACGGCAGCAGGAAGTAGTTCGAGCACCTCGCGGGCTGGCAGCCCGGCGTCGCGGAGCAACGCCGTGTCGATGCGCCCTGCGGCGGGCACCGGACGCAAACGCCTTGCGGGGCGCGCCGAGCCAGATCCCCCGATCGAAATACTCATGCAAACCTCTCTGCATCGGTTCGCGGCATCGGTGTTATTCGCCGCGCCACAACGTTAAGCTCGATTGCCGTTCTAATCCAACTAGGGCTCCAACGCGCAACCGCCGTTCCGGTTCCGCACACGTTTGGGTTGGGCGGATGCCGCAATGCGGATGGCCCATAGCTGACCGGTATTGTTTTCCCAATCACGAAATATTGACCGCGGTTGCCGCGTCCAACGCAGCTTCGCGCGAGGAACCAGGAATCGGCACAGACGTTTGAGAGCGGTGCAAATCGTTGCGCTCAAACAGAAGGAGAACCCTATGTTACGTAAGCTTGCTCTGTCGGCCTCGGCCCTTGCTCTCGCCGGCAGCCTTGCCGCCGCTCAGGCCGAAACGATCAGGAATTCACCGAGCGGCCGCTCGATGGCCGCGCCATCGCCGAGCGGCCGCTCGGTGGCCGCGCCGTCGTCGCTTTCGACGATGCATTGGCTAGCCTCCGATATTTATAAGGCGGACGTCTATGACAATGCCCAAGATAAGATTGGCGTCGTCAGCGATCTCATCATGGATAACAATGGGAACGTCACGACGGCAGTCGTTGGCGTCGGCGGTTTTCTCGGCGTTGGCCAGAAGGACGTGGCAGTCCCTTTCAAGGACCTAAAGGTTGCATCGCGCAACGGCAAGGATTGGCTGGTTCTTAACCAAACCAAAGATGAGCTCAAGGCGGCCCCGGCGTGGGATAAGAAAACCAACAGCCAAATGTGAGGGCAAATGCCGGGAGTTCGGTTGTTTACGCCAAGGCGACGTTGGAACCGACTCCGCTCAATGACCGTTGGAAGCGCAAGGTACGGCGGCCCAATGTTGCCGCACCTTTGAACCTAAAGGAGTTTGCAATGGATTGGAATCGCATCGAAGGAAACTGGAAGCAATTCAAAGGCAAGATCAAGGAGCAATGGGGTCATCTTACCGATGACGATCTCGAAAAGATTGCCGGCAAGCGCGAACAGCTTGAAGGCAAGATTCAGGAACGCTCCGGCATCGGCAAGGACGCGGTGCGCAAGCAAGTCGACGATTGGCTGAACAGGCAGTGATCGAGTCGTGACGCACCCGAGCGTGCGCACCTCGAGTGCACGGCGTCGAAGGACGCATCGGGCTAGCTTCTTGCACGATGCGACCTTCGACGGGAACTTTTAGAGCCGTTTGGACTTCTAGGGCCGGCGGGGCTGCATGGCAGCCCGCGAGAAGGAAACCCGGTGCTAAAGCGCCGTAGGGGGTGGCTCAAACAAAGGAAATAACCATGGACAATCATGACGTGATCGCGACGTTGAACGATCTACTTGAAATAAGCCGCGATGGAGAACGAGGCTTCCGCACATGTGCCGAAGGGGTTCAGAGCCCTAATCTCAAGGCGCTGTTCGAGGCAGCGGCAGGGCGTTGCGCCGAGGGCGCGGCAGAACTTGAAGCCAAAATTCGCAGTCTCGGCGGTGAGCCCGCACAGGGGGGCTCCATAAGCGGCTCGATGCATCGCGCCTGGACCAACATAAAGTCCACCATCACCGGCATGAACGAACACGCGGTGCTCGCCGAGTGTGAGCGTGGCGAGGATGCCGCGAAGGCTGCTTATCACGCAGCGCTCCAGAAGAGCTTGCCGGCCGACGTAAGAACGCTCGTCGAGCGGCAATACCAAGGCGTCAAGGCAAATCACGACCGAGTCCGCAATCTGCGCAACGCCGCGGCCTGACGATCGGGCAGATCCGGGCGGCCCCGGGGCCTGCTCCCGGTCCAAGCCAGCGAATAACGATAGGCAGGATCGATTAGGCGGAGAGGAGAGTGGTGATGCCACGTGGCGGCAAATCGAAATACACCGGAAAACAGGAACGCAAAGCGGATCACATCGATGAAAGTTATGAATCGCGTGGCGTGGTCGAGAAAGCAGCCGGGCGCAGGGCTTGGGCAAGAGCTTGGGCAGCAGTGAACATGGAAAGTGGCGGCGGAAAGAAAGGCGGTTCCGGCGGCGGTCAACCGGAATCCCAGCCTCATCGCAAAAAGGCGGCCGGCTAGGTGGGCACGCATCGGCCAAGAGGGCAGCCGCGACCCGCAAGCGCCGTGCTTCGGCGTGAACGCCAGACACCGTGATCGCGTTCGTTCGCCGAACGGTTCCGCGGACATGGAACTTTGCTATCGGTTCGCGATCGGGGGTAGGAAACAGTGAAGGAGACCACGAAATGCTTCCCACTTTTCTAATCGTCGTTCTCAGCTTGCTCCTCATTGGCGAAGCATTGGCGAGACGGCCAGCGGCGGGGCGTTCAGCTGTCGCCAACAAGGCCGCGGCGGCGCGCGAGCGCCGTGCTTCGCCGTGAACGTCAGACGCCACGATTGCGGTCATTCGCCTAGGCAAAGACCGGGGTGGATCGATTGATCGCTGCTCGCGCGGCGCATTCGATAGCCCGTCATTGTCATGGGGTGGTTCTCCCCAAAGCGGCGAGGGTTGACGGCGACAACCAAGCGTCGCGCGATCGATACGTCCGCCAATAGGCCAGAGTTCGGCCGATTACGCCAACACAACATTGGAACCAACTCCGCCCGATGACGTTTAGGGGTGTAATCGGCGACTGCGCCTGATTCAGGATAAGGAGATTCTAGAATGTCACTCGGAACCATCATTCTCATCATCTTGGTGATCGCATTGTTAGGCGGATTTAGTGGAATCGGCGGCGGCCCTTTTTACGGTACTGGCTACTACGGGGGCGGCGGCCTCGGCCTTGTGCTTGTTATTGTGTTGATCTTGGTTGTGCTTGGACGAATATAAGTTGAGACCATAAGACCTTCGATTTTCTGGCCGGGGGACGATAGCCGGCGAGTTCGGCGTCCCTCGCGTCTCGCGCCTCCCGCCTCCCATCTCGCCGCGCCGCCCGCAGTCAAAGATTGGTTTGGCCGGGCCCGATCTTCGCCCATTGAGGCTGTGGGCCGCGGGGGACCATCCGTAAAAACTTCTTCGCCCGAGGAACCAAGATCCAGCGCCGGCGTTTGCCACGATACATGAGGCTTGAAGGAGAAAAGCAATGGGACTAGGAGGCGGCGCACTGCTTTGGCTGCTGGGCATACCACTGCCCATTATAATTCTGCTGGTTCTTTTTTGGCGCTAATAGTTTGGCGCTAAAAGTATGGCCGAAGTGGCAAGTCCGCTTCGGCCATTTGCTCGCCGTTTCGCGATCGAACCGGCAAAGATACATATCGTTCCGCAGGCATGGAACTTGGCTCCTTCACCGCCATTAACGCGTCGGGAATAACAAAGGAGACAACGAAATGCTTTCGACCATTCTGATCGTCCTCCTCATTCTGCTGCTGATTGGGGCGTTGCCGAGTTGGCCTTACAGTGCGGAGTGGGGTTATGCGCCCGGTGGCGTGCTCGGCACCGTGCTTGTGGTCGTTGTGATTCTTGCCCTATTGGGAAGAATATAACGGGTTGAGACCAAAAGACGTTCGATTTTCTGGTCCGGGGGACGATAGCCCGCGAGCGCGGCGCCCCTCGCACCTGCGGCTTTCGCGGGGCATCATAAGCCGCCCTCGGCGCGGATGATGTCCCATTCATCATCGCTCACCGGCTGCACCGAAAGCCGCGCGTTCGTGACGAGCGCCATTTTTGCCAAGCGCGGATCGGCCTTGACGGCATCGAGGCTGACCGGCTTTTTCAATGCCTCGACCGCGCGAACGTCGACCATTCCGAACTTGCCGCTTAGATCGGACGGATCGGGATAATAGGGTTTGATGATTTCGACGATGCCAACGATCTCCTTGCCTTCGCCCGAGTGATAGAAGAAGGCTTGCTCGCCAACCCGCATCGCCATCAAATTTAGCTTGGCGCTGTGATTGCGGACGCCGTTCCAAAAGGTCCCCTTTCTGCCGGCTTTCATCTGATCATGCCAGGACCAATTGCCGGGCTCGCTCTTGATCAGCCAATGCGCCATCGGTGCCCTCCCATTCGCAAGGGAAATTACGCGCGGATGACAACATGCCGCGCATCGAAAGAAATCGACCCTCGCGGGCGGCTAATCGCCTCCGGCGAACTCGGCTTTCGAGGGCCGTGCCAGCAGCCCCGCGATGGCTTCCGCGACGCCGATCCGTTCGGCGAGCACCGCATCGACGGCCGCCGCGATCGGCATGTCTATGTCCTTGGCATGGGCGAGATCGACAAGCACGCCGCACGTATGCACGCCTTCGCAGAGGCCGCTGCGCGCAAGCGCGTCGGCGGGCGTCAATCCGCGCCCCATCGCGACCCCGAGGGCATAATTCCGCGACAGCGCCGAGGTGCAGGTGAGGACCAGATCGCCGAGCCCGGAAAGGCCCATCAAGGTAGCCGCCCCGGCGCCATGGGCTTGGCCGAAACGGCACAGCTCGGCGAAGCCCCGCGCGATGATCGCCGCCCCGGCGCTCGCCCCGAGTCCCCGCCCGGCGGCGATCCCGCTCGCGATGGCGAGAACGTTTTTCGCCGCGCCGCCGATTTCGACCCCTCTGACATCGGACGACGAATAAAGCCGGAACGCGGGCGCCGCCAGCACCCCCGCGAGCGTGGCCGCGAGATCGCCGTCGCGCGCGGCCAGAGTAACCGCGGTTGGAAGGCCTTGCGCCACGTCCGCGGCAAAGCTCGGGCCGGAAAGAATGGCCGGCGGATTATCCGGCAATACCCCGGCCGCGACCTCGGTCAGGAACAGTCCGGTGGCGTGCTCGATGCCCTTGGCGCAAACGACGACCGGTACGCCGCCGGCCGTTATATGGGGCGCGAAAATTTCCAGGACCGGCCGCAGCGCCTGCGCCGGAACCACGGCAAGAATGAGCTCCGCGCCTTGGGCTTCGGCCGGTTCCGCGACGGGGTGGACATTCGAGAGGAGCGGCACGCCCGGAAGATGCCGCGCATTGATTCCGGTTGCCCGCATCTCGGCGACATGCGCGGCATCGCGCGCCCAGAGCGTGACTTCGGTCTCCTCCTCGCCGGCTGGGCGGGCGGCAAGGTTGGCGAGAGCCGTGCCCCAGGCGCCGGCGCCGAGAACGGCGATCCGGCGTTTACGGTTTGGTGCCATCGAACGCTTCCTCGCTCCCCGGGTTATTGCCTTTTGGCCGCGCGAGATCTTGGCGCGGCAACGGCGGCTTTGAGTCCAGCCTTCACAACAGGAAATATTCTTTGCTATGGTCGCACGGAAATCTTTTCGGGGTGTGGCTTTGCAAACGAATCGGGTAATTCTTGGTCTCATGACAAATTCACTTGCGCGATCTCCCGCCGCCGCCATGGGCGGGCCGCTCGCCGTGGCGACGATACCGCTCCACTTCCTTCTCTCGAAGACGCGATCGGAACAAGTCGCCGCCGTAATCGGCGCGATATACATCGGATTCAGCTTGCAAAAGGGCGACCGCGTCCAGATTGCAACCGAGTTGACGGTCGCCACGGGATTGTTTGCCGCCGCATTGGCGGGTATCTGGGTCACTCCGTGGATCCTTCCGGTGGCCTTGGCCGCGCATGGAATTAGGAATTATGCGCGCCACCAAGGCTTAATGCTCGCATCCATACCCTCAAAGCTCGTCGCCATACCTTTATGGCATCCTCCATTTTGCGTCGTCGCCGGCCGGGTGGCGGCGGCGTCCTTGGCGGTCGAGCCCGCGTGTCTAAATGCCTAGGATGGCTTCCCATCCAAGCGACAGTGCCCGCGGAGAACCGGCATCCCCGGCGGCGCCGCACCGCCTCACTGTGCGGGTCTATTACGAGGACACGGACTTTTCCGGCGTCGTCTATCACGCCTCCTATCTGCGCTTCCTCGAACGCGGCCGCACCGAATTTTTGCGCGCGCTCGGCATCGAGCACCGGGGGATTTTTGGAAACGGCGGGGCGGATGGCTTTCGTTTCGTGGTGCGCGCCATGACCATCGAGTTTCTCAAACCCGCACGGATGGACGACGAGCTTCGCGTCGAGACGCAGCCTTCCGCCATCCGGGGCGCCTCGATTGATATGATGCAGAAAATCCGCCGCGGCGGCGAAGTGCTCTTGACCGCGAAAGTCAGAATAGCCGTTGTCGCGGGCGGCAAGGCGAGGCGGATTCCCGCTGGAATTTTGGCGAAGCTCAAGGCGTCGACGGTTGCGGGGCCGCACGTTTAATGTAGCCTTAAAACATAATGGTAATGGTGTTTTAACCTTGATCGCGGCTAACTTTCGCACCCTGTCCATTCCGCTCGCGTTGGCGTCCGGCGCAAGCTGCGGGACGGTTCGGGCGCGCTTAGCCCCAGAAATGACCGATTTCCCAGGCAAAAGATGACTGAAATGGGTTTTGACTCGCAGCGCGAGCCGTGCCTAGATTTTAGAAGGAATGAAGTCATGAATCCTGCCGACATTGCAGCTGCCGGATTGGCGTCGCCCGCCATGGAGGTCTCTCTTCTCGGCATGTTCTGGTCGGCCCATTTTGTGGTCAAGCTCGTCATGCTGGGGTTGCTCGGCGCCTCGGTTTGGTGCTGGGCGATCATTATCAACAAGATATTGCTATTTTCCAAAACCCAGCGCGCCATGGCGCAGTTCGAGGAGGTTTTCTGGTCGGGCGCCTCGCTCGACGAACTTTATGCGACCTTGTCGTCGCGCCCGGCATCGGGCATGGCGGCCTTGTTCGTCGCGGCGATGCGGGAATGGCGGCGTTCGGTGCAAGCCGCGGCCTCGTCCTTCATGGGCCTGCAGGCGCGCATCGAGAAGGTCCTCGACGTTTCGATCGCCCGCGAGGTCGAGAAGCTCGAATCCAGCCTTCTGGTGCTGGCGACGGTTGCCTCGGCCGGTCCCTTCATCGGCCTGTTCGGCACCGTGTGGGGCATCATGACCGCGTTTCGCTCGATCGCGGCGTCGCGCAATACTTCGCTTGCGGTCGTCGCGCCGGGCATAGCGGAGGCGCTTTTGGCGACGGCGATCGGGCTCTTCGCGGCGATCCCTGCGCTGATCGCCTACAATAAATTCCAAGGCGATGTCGCCAAGAAACAGGCTCGGCTTGAGGGTTTCGCGGACGAGTTTTCCGCGATTCTGTCGCGTCAAATCGATCAGCACACCGTTAAGGACCGGGCGGCATGATCGTTGCACACCAAGGAAACCGGCGTTTTCGTGCGCCGGGAATTTTGAAACCATTCGCTGGAGATTTTGAACATGGGCATGTCGGGCATTGCGGTACGCAACAAGGGCCGGCGCGGGCGGCGTGGCGTACCGCGCTATCGCGCCATGGCCGAGATCAACATGACGCCTTTCATCGACGTCATCCTGGTTCTTTTGATCATTTTTATGGTGGCCGCGCCGCTGCTCGCGACGGGCGTTGCGATCGACCTGCCGCGGACCAAGGCGGCGGCGCTGAACATCGAGCAAAAGCCGATCTCCGTCGCCGTCGATGACAGGGGCTCGGTGTATGTCATGGATCAGCCCGTGCAAGTCACGGGGCTCGCGGACAAGTTGAAGGAGGTCGCGACGTCCGGTGCCGATGAGCGGATCTACGTGCGCGGCGCAAATCAGGTGAATTACGGGCGGATCGCCGAGGTCATGTCGATCATCACCGAGGCCGGATACAAAAAGGTCGCGCTGGTCACCAATCCCAACAAGAATTAAGCCGCCATGCCTTTGCCCGAAAATCCTGGCTTCGCGGTCTCGGGCGGCGCGCATATCGGCCTGCTCGCCTTGGCGCTGTTTTCGTTGTCGCGGTCGCCTCAATTCGACGAGGCACAGGAGAGCGTTCCGGTCGAAATTCTCAGCGCCCAACAATTCAATCAGATCGTGAAGGGCGAAAAGACAGCGGCCCAGGTGAAGCCGCGCCAACGGGCCGAAAAAATTGCCGAGCTCGCCGAGCTAAACCCGCAACCTTCGCCAAGCGACGCCCCAAAGAATGTCTCCGCGCCGCCCCCGCCGCTGAAACGTCAAGCCGAGCCCGGCCAAGCCGAGCCGCAAGAGACGCCTCAGCCGCCTGAACATGGCATGGCCTCGCCGCCGCCGCGCCCGGCGCAGGAAGCCGCGACGCCGGCGCCGAAATCCGAACAAATCAAGCCGTCCGTTGCGCCGCCGCCGAAACCGCCGGTCAACGAAGCGGAGGAAACAGGCATGGCGGAACCGGCCCAACCGAAGCCGGTCAAGCCGCCCAAAAAGCCCGCGCCTAAATTCAGGCCGGATCAATTGGCGAAACTGCTCGATCAGGAAAAGGAAAAGGAAAAGGAAAAGGAAAAGGAAAAGCCAGTTGCAAAGCCGAGGTCCGGCGAGGAGGCCGCCGAGCCGCAACAAAAATTCGACCCTGGCGACATAGCCAAGTTTCTAAACAAAGCGACGCCGCAAAGAAAACAGGCGAGCGGGCATGACCTCAGTCAAGTGGCCTCGCTCGGGTCGCCGGCGGCAAGTGCCGCCAAAATGTCGCCCTCCCTCTGGGGCCAGCTCGACGCGCTGCTGCAAGAGCAATATAAGCGGTGCTGGAACTTTGCCGGGCTTGACGGGCAGCAAAAATACGTTCCTGAGATTCATGTCCAATATACGCAGGACGGGTCGTTGATCGGCCAGCCGGTGCTGCTCAATCCGCCGTCCGATCCCAATTTGCGCGCTCTGGCCGAAAGCGCGATGCGGGCGGTGCGGCGCTGCGATCCGCTGCGGATACCTTCCCAATATCAGCTCTATTACGACCAATGGAAAGCACGGATCGTTCGCTTCGATCCGGAGGAAATGTCGTGAAATTTTTCTTCTCCATGCTTCGTTCGCGCGCGCGGCGCAATCTCCAAGCCGTCATCGGAATTTCCGCCGCATATCTGGCGGCCGCGATCTTGCTCGGCGGCTTAGGGCTCGCGCCGTCGGCCCATGCCCAGCAGGACCGCTATCTCGATGTGCATGGAGCGGGAGAATTCAAACCTATACCGATCGCGGTGACGGCATTTTCCGGCGATGCGGCGGCCGGCGCCCAGTTGACCGCTATTGTCACCAATAATTTCAAGCGTTCCGTGTTTCTCGCGCCGATCGATCCGAAGACCTTCGTTGAGACGATTGCCAATCCGGACCAGGCGCCGCGGATCGATTTGTGGCGCACGATCAATGCCCAATTCGTGGTGACCGGCCGTACCGGCCGGGCCTCGGACGGGAGGCTGCAAACCGAGTTCCGGCTCTGGGACGTGGCGACCGGCAAGCAGATCGCCGGCAGCCAATATGTCACCGATCCGGACAATGCGCGCCGCGTCGCGCACATCGTCTCGGATGCGATCTTTTCGCGCATTACCGGCGAGCAAGGCTTTTTCGATACGCAGATTGCCTTTGTTGACGAGACTGGGCCGCCGGAGCGCCGCCGCAAGCGGCTGGCGATCATGGATCAGGACGGCGCCAATCTGCGCTACATGACGCGGGGCGACGATCTCGTCGTGGCGCCGAGGTTTTCGCCCTCGTCGCAAGATTTGACCTATATGTCGTTTGGCGCATCCGACCCGAAAGTCCTTTTGTTGAATATCGAGACCGGCCAGCGCGAGGTCGTCGGCAATTTCCCAGGGATGACCTTTTCGCCTAGTTTTTCGCCGGACGGGCAAAAGGTCGTGATGTCGCTTGCGCAAGGGTTGACATCGAATCTCTACACCATGGATTTGCGCACGCGCACGACGACGCGCCTCACCGATTCCAACGCGATCGACACATCGCCGTCCTATTCGCCCGACGGCACCCAAATCGCGTTCGAATCGGACCGCGGCGGCAGCCAGCAGATCTATGTCATGTCGGCAACCGGAGGCGCCCCGAAACGCATTTCGTTTGGCGAGGGACGCTATGCGACGCCGGTCTGGTCGCCGAAAGGCGACTATATCGCCTTTACCAGGCAAAAGGGCGGTTTATTCGCGATCGGTGTCATGCATCCGGATGGGTCGGGCGAGCGGATCCTGACCGAAGGCTATCACAACGAGGGGCCGACCTGGGCCCCGAACGGCCTTTATCTGATGTTCTTTCGCGATCCCGGCGGGCAGGGCGGCCCGAAGATTTTTATGACCGACGTGTTCGGACGCGCCGAATTCCCGGTGGCGACGCCGAATTATGGTTCGGATCCGTCCTGGAGCCCGCTTCTCAACTAGGGGCGCAAATTAGCCGGAAGAGTCTGGAGCTACCTCAAGGAAATCAAGGCATTCACAGGGTGAAAGCAGGTTCAGAGCGCTTGACTCTCTCCGCGACTAGTGAGGCTTCTCCCAAGCCAAGGTGACGGCTGTGCAGAATTGCTCACGTGAGGCGGTCCGCGGTTCTTATCCGCAGGCCCGCGCGGCAAAATGAATACGCTTAAATTTGGATATGCGGCTCGTCGTGCAGAACGACATTCAACAATGAGCTGTGAACCTCGATGCAGCCGTTGTAGTCAATGAAGCCGAGTTTTCGAAATTTGTTCATGAAGGTACTCACGCGGGACCGGGTCGTGCCGATCATCTCCGCAAGCGTCTCCTGGCTGATTTTCGCGAGGATCGGCTCCGGTTTCTCTTCCTTGCCGAAGTTCGCCAGCAGCAGGAGCAGCCGGGCCAGCCGTTTCTCGCTCGAATTGAACAGC
>JBATYB010000386.1:0-13425 GCA_049673825.1 Methylocella sp.
CATATGATCCGCGCAGTGTTTCGCCCGCCCCGGTGCGGCTGGCGAAAACAACCGGAATGCGTTTGGCCAGTCCCGCGAGAGCGGGCACGGCGCTTGCGGCGGTGTGGCCCGCCCCGGGAAGGCTGACCACGAGCCCATCGATCGCTCCGGCCGCCAATGCTTCGACCGTTTGGGTTTCGAGACCGGGTCCTGCTTCGAGGATCGGCACGACGGGCGCGCGTCCTCCATAGGTCAACCTCGGCGGACGGCTTGCTGGCGCGAGCGCGAAGCGGACGCGCTCTTCCGCGACATAGCCGATTGGGGCGAATGGGAGAGAGGAATAAGCGTGCGGCCGGAAACTATGCGGCTTGCGGATAAGAGGACCGGCATGAATTTCATCGCCGGTCACCACGAGGATGCCTTTGCCGCGCGCGGCCGGCGAGATCGCCACCCGCGACGCGGCGAGAAGATTGGCCGGTCCGTCGGCGCCGGGTTGATCGGGCCTGCGCATCGCGGCCGTGAGGACAATCGGCGTTTCGACTTGCACCAGCAAGGAAAGCGCGAAGGCGCTCTCCTCGAGCGTGTCCGTGCCATGGGTGATCACGATGCCGGCGCCTGTCTTGGCCGCGGCCTTGGCGGCGTCCGCCATCGCGGCGATGTCGGCGAGCGTGAAATCCGCGCTGGGCTTTGCCAGCACATCAAGTGCTTCGACGTCCGCGAGGTCCGCGAGACGCGGAACGGCGGCGACAAGATTTGCGGCGCAAAGAGTCGTGGTCGCCCCGCCCTGCGCGGTTTTCGTGGCCATGGCGATGGTGCCGCCCGTCGCAAGGATGATCAGCCGCGGGCGGGGCATTCGATGTTCCATATTTGCCACGGGTCATGGCGCGCGCGGCTGCGGGTGGTCGACGACAACGGTGAATTTCACCCCGAGCGCGCGCAACACAGCATTGACAGTTTCGTAGCGGGGATGGGCGCCCGTGCTCAGAGCCTTGTAAAGACTTTCGCGGCCAAGCCCCGCGTCCTTGGCGATCTGCGCCATGCCGCGCGCTTTGGCCGCATCGCCGAGCGCCGCGAGAAACGTATTGGGATCGGGGTCTTCGACCGCCGCCGAAAGATACTCGGCGATGACCTCGTCGTTGTCGAGATAATCTGCCGGATCGAACGGAGCGTAGGTCGGTTTCATTGTTTTATCTCCCTCAGTTCGCGAGCCATCTCCTTCGCGCGGATGATGTCCTGTTTTTGCGAGGACTTGTCGCCTCCGGGAAGCAACAAATAGAGGGTCGCTCCCGTTCGCAAGAAATAGACTCGGTAGCCCGGCCCGGCATGAATGCGCATCTCGGAGACGCCTTCGCCGACAGGCTCGCAATCGCCAAAATTGCCTAGCATCGCGCTGCGCAGACGCGCCAAAACTCTGGCCTTCGCCTTTTGATCGGCAAGCCCCGACAACCACGCATCAAAATCCGATGACCGGACAAATATATTCATCTGGCCTTAAAGTATCCAGATGGCTACATTTCGCAAACGCCTGTTTGGGCCAAAGGCTCCGGAGGCGGCGCGATGTGGGCCGCAGTGCGTTAAAGCATGACCGGACCCTAGCAAAACCATGGGCTCGGCGCACTGCCTATCCGCGCAAACCCACAAGCCGGGACGCGTTTCCGGCGGTTTGGATCGTACCAAAATGTTTCACGTGAAGCATTTTGGTACGATTGGGGCCAAAATCCTTACCAAGTCGACAAAGTTCTCGCTGGGCAATACAAGGAGTTTGCGCAAACCCTTGTTGGCATAAAAGAATTTCGCGACTCTATTCAAACAATACAACAACAAGAAATCAGAGAATATAACGCTAAATTTGGGGAGATAGACAAAGTTCTGTTTGGTGCCAGTGACGTCCCAGTTGCTGTGAGCGGAAATGCATGTCGGCCTGGCACGTACGCGGTCAGTCTCGGCTCGGTTTCAGTCCCTGGCGGGGCACACGGATTTCTCGAATCTGTGAGCATCATGTGTAAGCCGTTGCGCTTCGGCAGACCGAAATAAGGTTCGTGTGCCGATAGGGAAAGTCGCATAAGCCCCAATATGGAACCTGCTGCGGGCCTCTGGAAAATTCGCGAGGTGAACCACGGTCAAGATTCCCGATACGCGATTAGCTGGCATCGCGCCTCGCGACAATGTCGCTTAGGTGGACTTCGCCGAGCCTTGCCCCGCTTTCATCCGCGACGCAAAGAGACAAACGGCGGGACGCCAGCATCAGGTTCAAGGCGCTCTTGAGACTGGCCTCCGCGGCAATCGTCCCGGCGGCGCCCGTCTTGCCGGGTCTCATCAGCTTGCGGACCGGCACGAGGTCGAGTAGCCGTAGCTGCAAGGCTTCGCCGCCCAGAAAGTCGCGCACGAAATCATCCGACGGCGCCAGAAGAATCGACGCCGGGGTGCCCGCCTGGATCAGGCGGCCGTTGTTCATCACCGCCATGCCGGTGGCGAGCCGCAATGCTTCGTCCATGTCATGCGTGACAAAGACAATTGTCTTGCCGCTCCGCGCTTGAATACCGCTTATTTCGTGTTGCAAGGCCACGCGGCTCACCGGATCGAGCGCCGCGAATGGCTCGTCCATCAAGATGATGTCTGGGTCGGCGGCGAGCGCGCGGGCAACGCCGATGCGTTGCTGCTGGCCGCCGGACAATTGCTTTGGGTAGCGCTTCAGAAGGGCGGGATCGATGCGCAACATGGCGACGAGCGCGGCGAGCCGCGCCGCGGATTTCGACGGGCTCCATTTGAGGAGGCGGGGCACCGCAAGAATGTTGTCGGCCGCCGTCCAATGCGGAAAAAGACCCGCCGATTGGATCACATATCCGATGCCGCGCCGGAGCTTTTCGGGTTCCGTTGCGCGAATGTCTTGGCCGTGGATTTCGATTTGTCCTTGGTCGGGGGGAATCATCGCATTGATCATGCGCAGCACCGTCGATTTGCCGCAGCCGGACGGGCCGATAAGGACGAAAAAAGCGCCGGTCTCGATCTTCAGCGAAAAATCGGCAACCGCCGGCGTGGCGGCAAAATTCTTCGACACGTCGCACAGCTCGATCACAGGTTTCTCCGCGCGAGGCCAAGCAGCATTTCAAAGATAAAGTTCGCCAAAAGCGCCAGCAGGATGACTGGAATGGCTCCGACCAGGACAAGATCGAGGGCATATTGTCCAATGCCTTGAAAGATGAATGTGCCAAGCCCTCCCGCGCCGATCAAGGCGGCGACGGTTGCCAAGCCGATCGCCTGGATCGTCACGACGCGCAACCCGGAAATGAGCGCGGGCAAGGCGAGCGGCAGCTCGACTTCGATGAACCTCCGGCGCCAGCCAAAGCCGATGGCCGCCGCCGCGTCCTTGACCTCGATGGCGACTTCGCTGAACCCCGTATAAAAGCCGCGGACAAGAGGCAGCAGCGAGTAGAGCGTCAAGGCAAGGACAGCCGGCGCCGGGCCGGTTCCATTGATCCCGAGGCCGCGCAGAAAAGGCAGCAGCTCGCTTAATCGAGACATCGGTGCGATCAAGACGCCAAACAGCGCGATCGAGGGACTGGTCTGCAATATCCCAAGGCTCGCAAAGACAAAACCCGCCGCCGCCTTCCTGCGCAAAACGAGCACGGTCAGCGGCACCCCAATTATCAGGGCGAAAAAAATCGCCGCGCAGACGAGCCCGAGATGATGCAACAGCTCGGTCACGAAAACGCCCCGGTTATTCCAAAATTCCCTGGCGAGCGAAAGGTTGTCGAAATCGCCCGCCGCGGCCATCAGGAAGAAGCCCGCGCAAAAAGCTGCCCCAACGCCGGCGCGCGCGGGAAAACTGAAGTTTCCTCGTTGCACGGCATCGACGATCGCGAGGATCGCGACGCTTGCCAAGGTCCAGAACGCGGGACCAAGCGACGCGCGGGCGGCGGGCGGTCCTGCTTGCATCATAATCGCCGCGAAGCGGCCGGCGCCCGCGAGGCTTCCCCAAAGAATCAATGCGGCGGCCAGGATCGTTGCGAGGGACCGGAATTTTTGGCCCCGGGAAACACTCAGAAGCGCCAGCCCGCAAAGCCCAGTCATTGCCGCTGCGGCCTCCAAAGCCGGGGCTTGCGACAAGGGGTAGGCAACGCCCGTCGCGAGCCGGTTGGGTGCATGATTCAAAAAGCCGCCCCAAAAAACCACGGCGATCCCAAGGCTAAAGAGCGCAAGAAGGACGCGGTCATGGACTTTCGGCATCTCAGCCATTCCGCGTTCGAACCAGAAGCCGCGACGAAATGCTTATCGAGAGAGCCCTTGCGCGCGGAAAAATTGCCTTGCCACGGCGCCAGGGTCCTCGCCTTCGACCGCGACTTTCTCGTTCAAATCGCGCAGGCTCGCAAGATCGAGTTTCGCGAAAACGGGGGCGAGAATACCGCCAATTTCCGGATAGATCGCGAGGGTTGCTTCCCGTATCACGGGTGCCGGCGCATAGACCGGCTCGGCACGGCGGGTATCTTCGAGAGCGTAAAGGTCGAGGGCTTTCAGCGCGCCATCGGTCGCGTATGCCATCGCGGCATTGACGCCCGAAATTCCGTCCGCCGCCGCTTTCATGGTGGCCGAGGTTTCGCCGCCGGAGAGAACGAGGAGCTGGAAGGCCGCAAGCCGGAAGCCGTAGAGTGCCTCGAAAGCGGGAAGGCCGGCGGCAGTCTCCACGAATTCCGCCGAAGCGGCAAGTTTGACTTTATTGCCGTCCCGCACAAAGCGGGCGAAATCCACCATGGTCCGCAGATTTTGGTTTCGCGCCAGCTCTTCCGGGACCGCGATCACCCAGCTATTGTCGGCCGGAGCTGGTGTGAGCCAGACAAGACGGTTTTTTTCATAATCGAGTTTTTTCGCCCGCGCGAAGCCGGCCGCCGCGTCCTTCCAGACAGGATCGCCTTCTTCATGAAAGAAAAAAGCGGCGTTTCCGGTATATTCCGGGCAAAGGTCGATGGCGCCGGACAAAAGCGCCGCCCGCAAAATCGAGGTCGGGCCGATCCCCAGCCGGTTTTCCGTCGCGATTTTGGCCTCCGCAAGAGCGAGCAGCATCATGTGGCCGAGGAGTCCGCCTTCGAGATCGAGCTTGGAGCCAACGACAACCGGCCGGGCTTCGGCGCTCGCTCGCGCCAGCGTGGACACGGCTACTCCGGCCAAAAACAGGCGCCGCGACGGAGTGCGAAGCCTCTCATACGAGAATGGGAGCGGGAAAAGGCAAGAGGTCATGGCTTTCGTCCGGCCGGTGTTCTTCTCTCGTTTCGGCGACGCGGCTCAGGCAGGGCGCAAAAGAGTAACCACATTTGGGCGCCTATCAAGAAGGACTCCGTGGGAACAATGCCCGGGTATGGCGGGCTATCTGCTCGTCTTCCTGCGAGGCGAGAACGAGCACCGGGCAGCGCGATGCGGGATCGTTGATGGGATTGTTCGCGGACCGGTTCCGGGCTTCGTCGAGGCTGACGCCGAACCAGGACAAGCCGCCGCAGATCGCAGCGCGTGCTTCCGCATCATTTTCTCCAATGCCGCCGGTGAAGACGATTAAGTCGACTCCTTCAAGCGCGGCGATCGTCGCGGCCACCTGCTTGCGCACGGAATAGCAGAACATTCGAATGGCAAGTCGTGCATCGGCGTTTGATGATGCGGCTTCATGCAGACGCCGCATGTCGCTGCCAATGCCCGAAATTCCCAGGAGGCCGGAACGGTGATCGACCAGCTCTTCGAGCATGGCCGCATCGAACTTTTTTTCGCGCATCAGGTACACCAGAACGCCTGGATCGAGATCGCCGCTGCGCGTGCCCATGATCACCCCGCCGGTTGGGGTCAATCCCATGCTGGTGTCGATCGATTTACCGCCTTTGACCGCTGTAATGCTTGCGCCATTGCCTAGATGCGCGATTACGAGGCGATCCGGCAGACCGTCCCCAAGTTGGTGCACGATCGATTCGCACGAAAGGCCGTGAAACCCGTAGCGTTGGATACCCTCCAATTGCAATTCCTTGGAGATCGGAAGGACACGTGCGACCTCCGCCAATTCGACGTGAAAGGTGGTGTCGAAACACGCCACCTGCGGAAGCCCAGGAAAATGTGCTTGTGCGAAGCGGATGACCGACAGAGCCGATGGAGTATGCAGCGGCGCGAAGGCGGTAGCAGCTTCAAGTTGACGTAAGACCGAATCATCAATGAGGCAATGCTGCCGGAGCTTCGGCCCGCCATGCACGACTCGATGCCCGATCGCGGCCGGTGCCCGCAGATTGGAGTCGGGAAGAAATCTTGCGATGCGGAAGACCACTTCCCGTTGGCTGGAGGTGGATATCGTCTCGGAGAACAATGTGTTCGCGCGCGAATCTTGCGCGTAGAATTTAGCCTTCCCGTCGCCGGTCAACTCAGCCTCGCCGGAGAGCAGTATTTCGATCCGCGAAGTTCCGACGCGGTATAATCCGAATTTAAGCGAGGAAGAGCCGCTGTTCAGCGTGAGTATGTTCGACCCTGGTTCAGCATCCGTCATGCCGTATCCCGCCGAATCAACGCGCTCACAAGTTCCAGCGCCAGTTCCGGACCTCAGGCATGTCGTCGCCATGCTCGCTGATATAGAGCTTGTGACGCTCCATGGTCGTCCAGTAACGCGCTGTCGCCAACTCCACTTGATCGCGAAGCCGAGGAATTCGCCGGATGGCGTCCAGCGCAAGTTGATAGCGGTCAAGGTTGTTCAGCACAACCATGTCGAAGGGGGTCGTAGTGGTGCCTTCCTCCTTGTAGCCGCGGACATGAATATTGTCATCATTGCGCCGCCGGTAGGTCAGCTTGTGAATGATCGCGGGATAGCCATGGAAGGCGAAGATCACCGGCTTGTCTGTCGTGAACAGTTCGTCAAAATCCTGATCTTCCAGACCATGGGGATGCTCGGACTGAGGCTGCAATACCATCAAATCCACCACGTTGACGACACGGATGCGGATGTCGGGGACATACGCGCGCAAGAGGGTCACGGAAGCGAGCGTCTCAAGGGTCGGCACATCGCCGGCGCAGGCCATGACCACGTCGGGATCACCGGCATCGTTGCTGGCCCATCGCCAAATGCCCGCGCCGACGGTGCAGTGGCGAACGGCCGAATCAATCTCGAGCCACTGCCACTGCGGCTGTTTGCCAGCGATGATCACGTTGATGTAGTTGCGGCTCCGCAAACAATGATCCGCTACCGACAGGAGGCAGTTTGCATCGGGCGGCAGATAGATGCGCACGATATCGGATTTCTTATTCGCGACATGATCAATAAATCCGGGATCCTGGTGGGAAAAGCCATTGTGATCCTGTCGCCAGACATGCGACGTGAGCAAGTAATTCAGCGACGCGATCGGCTTCCGCCAGGGGATCTTTCTGCTAACCTTTAGCCATTTTGCATGCTGATTGAGCATCGAATCGATGATGTGGATGAAGGCCTCGTAGCAAGAGAACAGGCCATGGCGTCCCGTGAGCAGGTATCCTTCGAGCCAGCCTTCGCACAGATGCTCGCTCAGCACCTCCATGACGCGACCCTTGACGCTGAGATTAACGTCGACCTCTTCAACATCAGCCATCCATTGCTTGCCGGAGACTTCGTAGACGGCCTCCAATCTGTTCGACGCGGTCTCGTCTGGTCCAAAGAGCCGGAAATTATGTTTGTCGAGATTGAGCTTCATCACGTCGCGCAGAAAGCTTCCGAGCACCCGCGTCGCTTCCGCCTCGACGCTGCCGGGCTTAGGCACTGCCGCGGCGTACTCGTGGAAGTGGGGCATCGATAGAGGCTGCAACAATTCACCGCCATTGGCGTGCGGATTGGAGCCCATGCGGCGATGACCCGTCGGCGCGAGCGCAGCGAACTCGTCGCGGAATTTGCCGTGTTCGTCGAACAATTCGTGCGGCCGGTAGCTCTTCAGCCAATCTTCGAGTTGCTTTAGATGTTCGGGGTTCTTGAAATCCGCGATCGGGACTTGATGCGCGCGCCAGGTGCCCTCGACCGGCTTGCCGTCGACGAACTTCGGTCCTGTCCAACCCTTGGGCGTGCGGAAGACGATCATGGGCCAGCGCGGGCGCTCGAGAGTTTCCGTCTCACCGCGAGACCGCGCGGCGCTCTGAATCTGGCGAATCTGCGCCAGAACCGCATCGAGCGTACCGGCGAGACATTGATGCACGACCGCCGGATCATCGCCCTCGACGAAATGCGGATCGTATCCGTAGCCGCGCAATAGCTCGGTCAGCTCCTGGCGGCTGATGCGAGCCAGCACCGTCGGATTGGCGATCTTAAAGCCGTTGAGATGAAGGATCGGAAGAACCGCGCCATCGCGCGCGGGGTTCAGAAATTTGTTGGAGTGCCAACTGGTGGCCAGCGCACCAGTTTCCGCCTCGCCGTCTCCGATGATGCAGGTGACAATCAGATCCGGATTGTCGAAAGCGGCGCCATAGGCGTGGGTCAATGAATAGCCCAGTTCTCCGCCTTCGTGAATGGAGCCGGGAGTTTCCGGCGATACGTGACTGGGAATTCCGTAAGGCCAGGAGAACTGGCGAAACAGCCGATGCAGTCCGTTCCAGCTGCGCTCAATCGCCGGATAGTGCTCCGTGTACGATCCTTCCAGATAGGTCTGCGCCACAAGGCCGGGGCCGCCATGACCCGGACCAATGACGTACATCATGTTCAAATCGTTCTCTTTAATCAGCCGGTTAAGATGGACATAGAGAAAGTTCAATCCCGGTGTCGTGCCCCAATGCCCGAGCAAGCGCGGTTTGATATGCTCGAGCTTGAGCGGGGATTCGAGCAAAGGATTGTCTTGGAGATAAATCTGCCCGGCCGAGAGGTAATTCGCCGCGCGCCAATAGGCGTGCATTTTCTGGAGGAGATCAGGTGACAATGAGTCGGGCATCAGGGTCTCCGGGGTTGATTGCTGCTCAGGGCACGAGAACGGCGGCGCCTCCTGCGGCCGATGCTATCGATCTGAGAAGTGGCTTTACCCGTCAAGCTCAGGATAGTGACGGAAAATCCCTTGCTCGTTGAATGCGATGCGGCGATCGCTGTTGAGATAGGCGCGAATGCGCGGACGTTGCGCGATCGCTTGACGCAGTGCCGCCAGGCGCGGAAACTCTCTGAGAGTTCGCCGCATCCTTCGCGGAAAAGCATAGACCAGGCCCTCGACGATCTGGAACAGCGACAAGTCAGCATAAGTCAAGGCGTTGCCGACGAGTTGGCCCGCGCCCTCGGGATTGCGCGCCAGAATGCGCTCGAACCATCCCAGGAACTTGGGAATTCGCGCTTCACGGAACGACTTTGCCCGGCGCAGCGCTTCCGATTTTTGGTCCTCGTAGTAGAAATTGCCGCTCAACGGATGATGCGTGTCGTGGGCCTCCCCGACGAGATCGGCGATGGTGAGCTGGATCTGGTGGACCCAAAGCCGCTTCGACGCGTCTCCCGGAGCGAGGCCGTGGCGGTCGCCGAGATAAAGCAGAATGGCGGCGGTCTGGCCGATCACGACATCTCCGTCCTTCAGGAACGGCGGCGCAAACGGCGGATCGGGGATGTCGTCTCGCTCCAGAAAAGCCATGAGCGCCTCCTCGCCGCTGCCTTCACTTTCCGGCCTGCGGGCTACGTCGATGTAGTCCGCGCCTGCCTCTTCCAACGCCAGCCGGACGAACTCGCCACGTCCCTGAATGCTGGGCCAGTAGTAGAATTCATAGGCCATGTGCAAACTCCATGTGCGGCCGCCGACTCTTCTCGAAAATGTCCGGTATGCTAACGTCCGGGCGCAAAAAAAACCGAATATGCGCCAGCCGTGAGATGCGGCGCCGATCGGATGTTGTTCCAGCGGTGCCCTTTTTTGAAAGGGCGACGGGCGCTTGCAAGCGGAGCCAATGGGAAGCCCGGACCGTGGCGGCAGCGGATGTTAAACAGCGTTTTGTCCCCCGGCACGATCGAGCGGCAACGTTTCTCGCGACTGACGGTTGCTGGCGACTTTGATGGCGGGCATGACAGGACGCGGCATGCCGATTGTAAGCAGCCCCAACAAGACCTGAGCTTGGTGGCATGAACATGATGGATTACGCGAAAATCGGCGAAATCAGGGTTGCCAAAATCCTGCGCGACTTTATCGGCGACGAGGCCTTGCCGGGAACCGACATCGGCGCCGGCCAATTTTGGCGCGGGCTCGCGGGGCTTGTCGGCGAGTTCGCGCCGCGTATTCGCGACCAATTGCGGTTTCGCGACGAGCTGCAGACCAAAATCGACGCCTATCACCGCCTCACCGCGACCAGGCCGTTCGACCCGGCGAGCTATCACGATTTTCTCCGTGAGATCGGCTACATTGTCCCGGAGCCGCCCAATTTTGCCGTTCGCACCGAAAACGTCCTGGAGGTCGCGCGGGTCGCCGGACCGCAGCTCGTCGTTCCGGCGTCGAACGCGCGCTACGCCCTCAATGCGGCAAACGCGCGCTGGGGCAGCCTTTACGATGCGCTCTATGGCTCGGACGCGATTCCCGAGACCGACGGCGCGTCGCGGGGGAAGGGGTACAATAAAGTCCGTGGCGCCAAGGTCATCGACTGGGTCCGTGCATTTCTCGACGACGTGGTTCCGCTCGCGGGAGGCAGCCACAAGGCGGTCACTGCCTACAAGGTCACTGGCGGCGAGCTCATTGCAACGCTTGAAAACGGCCTGGACACGCGGTTGCGGCATCCTGGCCGGTTCGCCGGATACAAAAAGAAGTCGCTCGACTCGCTTGTCGTGCTGTTGCGCCACCATGGCCTGCACATCGAGCTCGAGATCGATCAAAATAGCTTGGTCGGGGCGGAAAGCAAAGCCGGCGTGGCGGATGTCATTCTTGAAGCCGCTCTCAGCACCATCATCGATCTCGAAGACAGCGTTGCGGCGGTCGATGCGCAGGACAAGGTCTCTCTTTATCGCAGTTGGCTTGGCCTGATGCAGGGCGGCTTGACGGTAATTCTCGAAAAGAACGGGCTGATCGTCGAGCGGCGGCTTGCCGAGGACCGCACGTATATCAGCCGGGAGGGCGCCCCGATGACCTTGCATGGGCGCAGCCTGCTGCTGGTGCGCAATGTCGGCCATCACATCGCAACCGGCGCGGTGCTCGATGCGGCGGGGAACGAAATCCCGGAAACCCTTCTGGATGCCGCGGTCACCGCGCTGATCGCGATCCACGATCTCAAGCGCGTCAAGGGTCCGCGCAACAGCCGCGGCGGCGCGATCTATATCGTGAAGCCGAAAATGCACGGGCCGGCTGAAGTCGCGCTCGCCGATGCGCTTTTTGCTGGAGTCGAGGACATGCTGGCGCTGCCCCGGCATACGCTAAAGATCGGCATCATGGACGAGGAGCGGCGCACCTCCGTCAATCTCAAGGCCTGCATCGCAGCGGCGGCCGACCGCGTGTTTTTCATCAATACCGGCTTCCTCGACCGCACCGGCGATGAGATTCACACCTCGATGGAAGCGGGTTCGATGGTCCGCAAGAATGACATGAAGAACACCGATTGGATCGCTGCCTACGAGAATGCTAATGTCGACGTTGGCATCGCCTGTGGGTTGCCGGGGCGGGCGCAGATCGGCAAGGGCATGTGGGCCGCGCCGGACCGGATGGCCGATATGCTCGCGCAGAAGATCGCGCATCCGCTTGCCGGGGCGAATACCGCCTGGGTGCCCTCTCCGACGGCCGCCGTCTTGCACGCGGTGCATTATCACAAGGTCGATGTCGCGACCCGCTGGAAAGAGCTCGCCCGGCGCAGCCCGCCGCATCTTTCCGACCTCCTCGCCATTCCAGTTGGCCGGGCGAACTGGGGCGCGGACGACATTCAGGCCGAGCTCGACAACAATTGCCAGGGGATTTTGGGCTATGTCGTGCGTTGGATCGACCAGGGCGTCGGCTGTTCCAAAGTGCCGGATATCCATGACATCGGCCTCATGGAGGATCGCGCCACCTTGCGAATTTCAAGCCAGCACATCGCCAACTGGCTGCATCATGGGATAATTGCGCGCGAGCAGGTGAAAGAAACGCTGCAGCGGATGGCGGAGGTCGTCGATAAGCAAAATGCCGGCGATCCGCTCTACCGGCCGATGGCGCCCGGCTTCGACGGTCATGCCTTTCAAGCGGCGGCGGATTTGATTTTTAAGGGCCGCGCGCAGCCAAACGGCTACACGGAGTGGATTCTTCATGCCCGCCGGCGCGAGGTGAAGGCGGCGGCTGGCGTGGCTTTCCACTGCCCTGAGTAATGGGACCGCCCCCGCGCTATGTGGCTTTGATCGGGGGTTAACCACCATAAAACAATCCGATTTCAGGTGTCGAGAGGCTCCTGACGACCAGGCGAGCGTATAGTATATGTAAAGATCTGTTATACATTAACACAATATGACACGATAGCATTATAGATTGACGTACAGTGTATGCGTTAATGTCGGTCGGGACCCGCGAATGGGCGCATCGGTCATCGTCAATGGGACTTGGTATGAGTCCTTCATCCGATTCCGCTGGGTGAACTGTGGCGTGCTTCGCCAGAAACGCTTTATTGTTTGGATTGTCCGCTTTGATCCCGTGCCCGGAGGGGTTCCCGCTCGCGCCGGTGAGGCCAGACGCGGATTCCCGATGCGCGCCGGTCGAGGGACATCGAAACCAGGGAACCAAGGGCGAGGGGAGGCCGGCCCTGGCTTGCGTCATATACCCGTACCCGGCTTCGGCCCGCGCGCTTCGCGACCAAATGGAATCCTTGGATCGACAATGAATCGCTCAAAATCCAAAAGTTGGAGCAGGTCCTTGGCGCAAAACTCTACCAACTATTTCGGCACCTGCTCAAATGGCCGGAGCGCTCGGACAGGCCCGCGCCTTGCCGAGGCGATTCGTGCAGCCGCCGATGCGCCTCACGCAAGGTATTGATTGCCGCATCGATTTGGCCGCGCTGGCGTGCGAGGTAGCTGATCTGCGCCGAGATCTGCTCCGGCAACAGACCCATCTCGAGGTCCGTCTTGCCGGATTCCTCTCCCCGGCGAGCAAGGATGTCATGAATCTCGGACAGCGTGAACCCGAGCTGCTTGCCTTTAAGAATCATCTTGAGATGAAGCCTATCGCGGGCATCGTACCGGCGATCGGTGCTTTCCCGCCGCGGGTGCAACAAGCCGCGGTCCTCATAGAACCGGAGGGCCCGGATGCTCACCTGAAAATCCCGCGCCATTTCCCGGATCGTAGATAGACGCGAATTCGCTTCCGCTTCGGGCAACTCGGCACTTTGTATTTCCGAACCGGCATGTCCGTTTGGGACGCGGTGGGGCAACCTGCTTCCGGCGTCGTGTTGGGGGTGCGTGTACATGGCAAATCCCGATTGATCGATGCTTAACTCCAATCTGAAAGATAGGCCGATTTTGCTCCGTATGCAACTAAAAAGTGTAATCAAATGCAACACACCCAGAAATAGGTCCCTTCC
>JBATYB010000387.1:0-2138 GCA_049673825.1 Methylocella sp.
ATCCTGCCCCCTTTTGCGCCGGCCGCCGACACATGCGCGCGGATGACGGTCGAGTCGAACATCTGCACGAGATGCGCTCGCTCGCTCAAGGAGGCGAGCGCCTCGAAGAAAGTTTCGAACACGCCGCCGCGGCTCAAGCGCCAGAAACGCTTTCAGATGCTGTTCCAAGCACCGAACTCGGCCGGCAGCGCCCGCCACGTAATGTTGTGGACCGTGAAATAATGCAAGGCCTCGAGCCCTTCGGCAAGCTCAGGACTTGCGGTCGTCCCGCCCCTTGCCCCGACGCCGCGAGCGGCAGGCATGAAACACCTCGCGCACAAGCTCCCAATCTTGTTCGGTCATCTTCGTCAGCATGGCCGGCCCTCCAAAAGCCAGCCACCCCTGAATCACCGAAAAAGCGATTTGGGAATCCCTTCACGCTATATTTCCCCAGATCCGTCCACGCGGCCTAGGCGCTAGATCCGGTTTGCGGCCGCCGCTCGCGCCGCCGGTCATGTTGGGTTTGATAGGCGATGCCCGCGTGGCAGGCGCAATATGGTCCTTGACCCGGCAGTTTCTTGGCGCCGCAGAAACGAAATTCAGGCTGGGCCGGATCGCCGATCGGCCAACGGCACATCGACTCGCGCAATTCCGAAATGGTCACGGGTTCGGATATTGGCACCACGACGTCCCGCATCGTTTGGGGCGCCGGGGCTTCAATCACGAACGGGTGAAAAGCGAGGGCGGTATTGCCGGCGATTCGCGGACTGTCCGCATGCCGGTGGGCCGGGCGCCGCGGCGCCTTTTGGTGCGGCGGCGAAGCGGGCACATTCCCCGATCGCGCATTGACGCGGCCCGATAGCCCGAGCCGGTAGATTTTGCCGATTACTGCGTTACGGGTAATCCCGCAGGCAAGCTCGCCAGCAATGCGGCTGGCGCTCCATCCTTCGAGCCAGAGTTTTTGCAACAACTCGATTCGTTCATTGGTCCAGGACATCGAGGCCTCCTAGAAGGTTGCCAATTTGAACTGAGAGTCAGATGGAATTTGGCTCATCTCGAAGTTAATTGGGATTGTCCCAATCGACTAGGCATCGCAATTCAAAACATGAACTCCGCGCCCGCCGGCACAATTCCACGCGACACAGTTTCAAACTTCCCGCCGCACGAGAAATCACAGCTAACGTCCGGCAAGCTATACTAGCGATTGAATCGTATGCAAGCCGCGCGTCGCGCCAAGGAATGTTTTCAACAAGAGCTTGCATCAAGCATCCGGCGTTCATTCGGAAACCGCCGCGGGACGGGACCAAAATGAAATGGTTCGCGCCGCGGCGCTGCCGGAGACTCGAATGACGGCCACGGCTGCCGGCTTGCTCGTGACGTCGAACGTTGGTTCATTCTTGTTTCGATCCTTTCCACGCCGCAGGCGAATTTTCATGCGCGGGATGGGCTGGCCGATTACCGGGTCCGGCTTAGACTGGCGGTTCCAACGTGTCGCTTGCGGGCCTCCGCGCGCGCATGCGCGGCGGCGCGACCGGACAACGCATTGTTTCAAGGTGGGCTTGTGCCGGGCTGACCGATCAATCGGCGAGACACCCGCGACGCCGCGCACATCGTCGTGCCGGGCCGGATGAAAAGCGTTCCGGTGTCGAGTTGGCCCGATCATGCCGCGGATGTCGAGACTCTCTTGCGGACGATTACCGCGCCGCCGTCGACGCGCGTTCGTCGGCGCCGGGCCTGCGCATCATTTCGGAAAAAGGGTCTCTGGTCTCGGGACAAAACGATGCGCGATCAATCTCTGATCAAGACCGCTTGGGTTTGCCGGCGCGCTCTTTAACTTAGGTCAAAAAGTCACGCGCGTGCTGAGGATCCACGCGTGATTATACATCGGCGTCAACGGATCCAATATGTGGTGATCGGGCGCGACCGCGACTTGATAGGCGATGCCGAAGTTAAATTTCACACGGTTGTAGATCTGAAAACGGCCAAACATGATGCCAGGGCTCACGAAAAGCTGATTTCTGTCGGCACGCTCGCCGCTCGTCCATTGCGTGTCGTTGAAGGCGAATTCCGGCCAGAAATATTCACCAACATGATATTGCAAGGTCGCGCTGGTGACGAGTGAGGTGCCGATGTGTTTCCGCTCGTCAGTCGGGAGCGTA
>JBATYB010000388.1:0-5636 GCA_049673825.1 Methylocella sp.
GCCTCGGCGGTGTCGCCAATCACGCGGGCTGCGCCCTGATCGAAGCCGAAAACGAGACGGACTGGCTTCACTTCGCCTTGCAAGCGGCGCGCGGCCCCGATGTTTTTCTGCTTCGTTGCGGGCGGGCACCGGAGGCGGGCTTTATCCAAGAAGCCGCCGATTTTTTGGCGGCAAACACAAAGGATTCCTCGCGCGCGGCGCGTTTGCGTGCGGCGCCGGAAAGTTTTCTCGAACGGGTATTTCCGTCCTTGGCGGCAATCGCGGGGCTTATTGCTCCCCGCCATCTCATGCTGCGGGCGCCGCGCGGCGGCTTTTCAAATCTCGCGAGCTTCGTTGCTCCCTCGACGGCTTTCCAGACGCGCGCGCGGCGGATCGGCTGACCGGTCTCTTGCTCATACGGTATTGGGCAGAAGTCTCGGGCCTAAACTGCATCCGCGGCGTCCAGGGCGTGCTACGGGCAGAGGGATATAGATTGGTCTCCGGCATGCGGCTGAATGCTCTGGACTGGCTCAATTTCTTCCTCGCCGATGTGCGTGGCGGGCTCGGCGCCTATGTGAACGTCTTCCTGCTCACAAAGGTGCTGTGGAGCCAGGCCGCGATCGGCGCCGTGCTCTCGACCAGTGGCCTCATCGGCATCATGGCGCATCCGGCGGTCGGCGCTTTTATCGACCGGACGCGGGCAAAGCGGGCCCTGATCATCGCCGGGGCATTTGTCCTGTCGGGCTGCGGCCTCGCGATCGTGGGGATGCCGGTCCTTCCCGTCGTCCTTGTCGCCGACATCATCATGGCTGTCCTCGGTGGCGTCTTCGCGCCGGCCGTCGCCGCGATGACCCTCGGCATGTGCGGACGAGATTTGCTGCCGGCCCGTCTTGGCCGCAACGCCGCATTCGACCGCGCCGGCAATGTCTTCATCGCAGCCTTCATCGGGGTCGTTGGGGTAGCGTACTCGCAAAAGGCGCCGTTCTATCTCGCGCCTTTATTCGCGGCGCTGACGGCGATCGCAGTGCTCTCGATCCCCGCGCGCGCCATCGATCACGACAAGGCCCGGGGGCTCGAAATGGACAAGCCCCATGATGCAAGGGTTCCCACCGGCTGGCGCGTCCTAATCCGGAACCAGCCGCTTCTCGTGCTCGCGGCCGCCGCGGCGCTGTTCCATTTCGCCAACGCGCCGATGCTGCCGCTTGTCGTCCAAAAGCTTGCTCTGGCCAATCCTGGTTGGGAAACCGGCGTCACCTCCGCCGCCATTATCGTCGCCCAGTTCGCCACGATATTTATGGCGCTGCTCGTTACCCGAGCGAATGCGCTCGGCCGCAAGCCGCTTCTGCTCCTCGCCTTCGCTGCGGTTCCGCTGCGCTGCGGCCTCTGCGTGTGGTTTGACGATCCGTCCTGGCTCCTGGCCGTTCAAGTGCTGGATGGCGTTGGCGGCGGCCTTTTCGAAGCGCTTCTGCCCCTCGTCCTCGCCGATATCGTGGGCGGGACCGGCCATTACAGCCTCGCCCGCGGCGTGGTTGGCACCATCCAAGGGATCGGCGGCTCGTCGAGCCAGGCCGTGGCCGGATATATCGTCACGATGGCCGGCTACAATGCCGCCTTCCTGACCCTTGCGATGGTGGCGACCGCTGGACTTCTGCTCATAGTCATCGCCATGCCAGAGACGACGCCATCATCGAAAGGCAGCCCGTCTTGACGGCACCTGCCACGGGACGCCGGCGCGGGCGATCGGTTCGGCCGGACTACCTCGTGCCCTGGGCGCTCCCTAGCAGGAGGGGAAGAGCAGAGTTGCGAGTCTCGAGCGCAACATCGGCACGTTGCGACGGCCCGCGTGCCCAATAGAATGCCCGTAAAGGACCAAAAGAGTGATCCACCGCCTGCCCCGGCGCGTTTAGTTGAATGCGGGCCCTACCGCGCGAAGGTGTTGCAGGAATCGACTTGGCCCGATTTCAATCCGACGCTCAGCCACTGCACGCGCTGCGCCGCCGTGCCGTGGGTGAAGGAATCGGGCACCGCGTAGCCTTGCGACGCCTTTTGCAAACGATCGTCGCCGATCGCCTGCGCGGTGTTGACCGCCGATTCGAGGTCGCCCGCCTCCAGGAATTGGTATTTTCGTTCGGCATTGGCGGCCCATACGCCGGCGAGGCAATCGGCCATGAGCTCGACCCGCACCGACAAATTATTCGCCTCGCCCTTGCTCGCGGCGGCGAGCTGCGCCGCCTGGACTTTCGGCAAAATGCCGAGCAGGTTTTGGACGTGATGGCCTATCTCATGCGCAATGACATAAGTGTAGGCGAAGTCGCCGCCGCCGCCGAGGCGCCGTTTCATGTCCTGGAAGAATGACGTATCGAGATAGACTTTTTGATCCCTCGGGCAATAGAAAGGCCCCATGGCCGACTGGGCGCCGCCGCACCCCGAGGCGGTCCGCCCGCTGTAGAGAACGAGTTTTGGCTTGACGTAGGGAATCCCTTTCTGCTGAGGCAAAACTTCCGACCAGACGGTTTCGTTCGCGGCGAGAACGGCGGCGACGAATTGGCCCATGTCGTCCGACGGCGTCCCCGTCTGCGTCGCCGTGGTTTGCGTGCCCGGGCGCATCTTGTTGACCATTTCCGCGCCGCCGATCAGAAGGCGAGGATCGATGCCGAGCGCCCAGCCGAGCAGACCCAGAACCACCACGGTTCCAATTCCAAGACCGCCCTTGCCGGCCATGCCGCCACCGCCGCGCCGGTCCTCGACATTGGCCGAGCGGCCAAAATCTTGCCATTTCATGAGCGCCTCCCGCTGGTTACCTTATCACGTCCCGCTTGGCTCCCAAAAAGCCACTCGACAAAACTCGAAGTCAAGCGCGGGACCGCGAATGCCGTTAGCTTAGCACAGCTCTTCCTTCAAGAACCGCTGCAGGCCGCTCATCCGCCGGTGACGCTCATGTGACGCGCAACCGCGGGCTCCGTGTGGTCGCGACCGATGATGAAATCATGGCCCTTGGGCTTGCGGGCGATGGCGGCGTCGAGAGCCTCGTGCAAAAGCGCGTCGGTTGGCGATGCGCGCAACGGCGCGCGCAGATCGGCCGCCTCCTCCTGGCCAAGGCACATGTAAAGCGTTCCGGTGCAGGTCACGCGCACGCGATTGCAGCTTTCGCAAAAATTATGGGTGAGCGGGGTGATGAAGCCCAAACGGCCCCCGGTTTCCGCGACATGCGCATAACGGGCGGGGCCGCCTGTCCGGTAGCCGGTCTCGCGCAAGGTGAAGCGTTCCTTGAGCCGCTGCTCGACGAGGTTCAAAGGCAAAAATTGATCGGAGCGCCGCGCGTCGATCGCGCCGAGCGGCATGACTTCGATCAAGGTGAGGTCGAGCCCGCGCCCATGCGCCCATTCGAGCATCGGGGCGATCTCGGCCTCGTTCACGCCTTTAAGCGCCACCATATTGATCTTGACTGATAATCCCGCCGCTTGCGCGGCATCGATCCCGGCCATCGTTTGGGCGTGATCGCCGCCGCGGGTGATCGCCTTGTATTTCGCAGGGTCGAGCGTATCAAGCGACACGTTGAGGCGGCGCACGCCCGCCTCCGCGAGTTCTTTCGCATGATGCGCGAGCCGGGACCCGTTGGTTGTGAGGGTCAATTCGGAGAGTGCGCCGGACTCGATGTGGCGGCCGAGCGCGTGAAACAGGTGGAGGATATTCCGGCGCACCAAGGGTTCCCCGCCGGTGATTCTGAGCTTGCGGACGCCGCGCCCGACGAAAGCCGTGCACAAACGGTCGAGCTCCTCCAAGGTGAGCAAATCACGCTTGGGCAGGAAATTCATGTCTTCCGACATGCAATAGACGCAGCGCATGTCGCAGCGATCGGTCACCGACACGCGAACATAGGAGATCACGCGTCCGAACGGATCGACGAGCGGCGGCGTGGCAGGCGGGCCGGACACTGGTTGAAAACCCGCCCATGGAATTCGGCTGACGACGGTCATGGGCATACCCTTACCTATCCGGGGGCGGAAATTCCACGCCTAAATGATACATATGTAAAATGATACATAATGAGAGCCGCCGGAAAAGCGCGGCGGCAAAATCCGTAAGCTCAAGGGCAGGCAGGATGGAGATCAAGCGATGCGCGACAAGCGGGATCAATGGCCGAGCGAATTACGGCTGAGGGAGAGCGGCCGCGTCCTCAGGGTCGCGTTCGAGAGCGGCGACGCTTACGACCTGTCCGCCGAATATCTGCGGGTCATGAGCCCCAGCGCGGAAGTCCAGGGCCACCGGCGGGAAGAACATCTTACCATCGGCGGCAAGCGGCAATGCGGCATTATCGGGATCGAGCCGGTCGGCACCTATGCGGTGCGGCTGATCTTCAATGATTTGCACTCCACGGGCATCTTCACCTGGGACTATCTCCATGAGCTCGGCTCGCGCCATGACGTGAACTGGGCGGTCTATGAGGCGGAGCTCAAAACCAAGGGGCTCAGCCGCGACCGGGCGGGGCAGGCATGAATTAAGGCAAGTCAATCGGCTGCACTTCGCTGGAGCGTGATCCTAAACAGTTGAAGAGATTTTGGATAAGATCTAAGTTCGAAATATTCGGAAGATTCCGATAACATTCACTGCAATTCACGACGCTCGAAAGAGGGAGGCCGTACATGACCAAATATACGAATCCACTAATCGATGAATATAAGTCAAAGTTCAAAGCTTATGAGGAGTTAACAACCAGTTTGCATCAAACAATTAAAGCTCTCATGCAGGAAGAGCGTGACAAGAAACACAGTATTGTTGCGATAGAGGCTAGGACTAAGGAAGTAGAAAGCGTCGAGGAGAAAGTTACTCGCAAAGGTGACAAATATACATCATTAGATCAAATAACAGATCTCTCTGGAATAAGAATAATAGCATGCCTAAAAGAAGAAGTTGATCGAATTTGTGATTCGATCAAAAAAAATTTTCATATTGATTATGAAAACTCCGTCGATAAGGGAGGGCAGCTCAATCCGGACCAATTTGGCTACCGATCTATTCACTATGTTGTTGCTTACAAGACGGATTGGCTCAAGCTACCCCTATATAAGCGTTTTGACGGTAAGAAAGCAGAGGTGCAAGTCCGCACAATATTGGAGCACGCATGGGCGTCAATCGATTGGAGGCTTCGATATAAGCCTGAGTTCGAGGATCTACCAGAAAGCATGAAAAGGCATTTATATCGAATTAGCGCGCTCTTGGAAACGGCCGACATGGATTTTACTAGTCTGAATAACTTAACTCTAGACTTGTCCAGGCGCTACGAAGAAAATATAAAGAAAGGCAATCTTGAAATAGAAGTAAACCAAGATTCACTTGAGCAGTTCCTAGACATATTTCTTGCTAAAAGCGATACCGTGAGCGAGTTGAAATCGATCGCTAAGAAAGCCAAATTTCATATTAGTCCGCCACATCCGCGCACACGCAATCCAATGCTAAATTTGTCAATAGCGCTGCATGTCGCGGGCATCGCTCATATTTCAGCATTGAAAGAAACTCTTAAGGCTGCTAGAGCCGGTGCCCCAGCTTTTCTAGGAAAACTCTACAAGATTTGGGATAAGAATACGAAAGAAAGGCAAAATAGACCAGAAATGTTAGGTATTGACTTGGGAAGTCTCATCCGGCTCTTGGTAATTGAG
>JBATYB010000389.1:0-2850 GCA_049673825.1 Methylocella sp.
AACTAAAACGTGTAATTAAAGGTAACACACTCAAAAATAGGCGTCCGTCTCGAGTGTCCAGGGCTTCGGCCCGCCACGCATTAATTTATTTGTAAAAGTTGGGATTTGAGATTTCGGGCGCTGGCACGGGACATCGCAACCTGCCATTCATCGCTTGGCGGCGCGCTTGGCGAGCGGATCGGTTCTGGCAAGGGTGCGGAGCATCGGCTTTGTGGCGCGGGTGAAGCTCACGTTCTTGCCTGAATCGAGTCCGCCTCGTGGATCATGCTTGGCCCGTGGGATGAATAGCGATATCCGGCATTGACCGATGGATCGAATCCAGACTTTTGCAATTTATTGTTTGCCGGGCGCTTTGAAGCTCGCAATGATTCGCGGCTGGGATATTCTGCCTCGCGATTGGATCATGCTGGCGCCTTCAGGCAAGCGAGCGCCTCCGGCGGCACGCCGGGGAACGTATTATGGGCGTGGTCGTGGACATCGGTTTCGGCGCTCTCGAACCTGGCGGCGCCGGGCTTATCCTCGGCATGCGATTTGCTGGGTGCCGGAGCTTTGCCGCATAATAGGCCACACGATGCCGGAGCGGCGGGATCCGACAGATTCACGAAGGGACCAAGGGCGCGATGGGCGGCGACAACCCAGACACAGGCGAAGCTCGCTTCGGTGGTCCGCCCCGGGCAAGCCAGCGGCGCGAAGATGCGAATCATCCGCGGTTTCTTTACAGTGAAAGGCAGCCTGTGTCCGCAATTTCCTCCATGGCTGATGACGGCGGTCCTAACCCGAGCGATCCGGAAGCGCCGGTCCAAGCCTCGCGCCGCGGCCTAGGAGGACGCCCGGCTGAGAGCGTGGAACAGGCCGCCGGGCTACTCGCGGAGATCGCGAAGCTGCTGGCGCCGGGTTTTGCCACGTTCGAGGCGGACCGCGAAAGCGGCGCGAAGTTGATTCAAAAATTGGATGAATTGGAGGTGCGGCTGCGTAATCGCGGCAGCGGCGGCAGCGATTCGCTCAGGGCCGCGCTAGCCGGGCTTGAAGCCGAGCTCCGGGCTTCGCCTCGCAGGCCCGCCGCGGTCGAACCACCAGAGCAAAAGACCGCCCGGCAAACTGGCAGCGAAGGCGCTGCCGAGCGGACTCCATCGGTGGCGGGTGAAATGGCTTCGAATCACGCTAGCCCTTCGATCGCCGAGCCGATTTTGGGCGACCCGGAAAACGACGTTGCGGCGCTTGCCGGAACGCTTGAGAGTGCCCGCGATGACATCGACCGCGATTTTGACGGCGAGGGCGGCGAGGGCGTCGATCGCGACGGCCAAGCCGGCGTGCTCGGCGCGGAAGCGAGGACGGGAGTGGCGCTCGAAATCCCTGTTCGCGATTTGACGGGGGGCGCCCAAGCCATCCGGGAACTTGGCGAATGCGCGAGTTCGCTGGAACAATTCGATCGTCTCGCGCGGGTGTTTCAGCGGTCATTGACGCAACTCGAGGCGGCGAAAGCTTATAGGGCTTCGTTCGAGGGGGATGGCGCGGAAAATCCCGTCCCTGAAACGTTTCCGGCGCCTACCAAGGATCCGGTCCGCTACGATGCGCTTACGCGGCATGTCGAGACCTCGCACCGGCAACTCGCCGCACGTCTCGAAGCGGGGCTGGCCGCGGGCGCGAACGAGACGAACGCGCTAAGGGATCTGGTCGCCGACGCCGCCAAAAAGATGGAGCTAGCCCGAGATCCCGGTCAAGGCCAGTGCGCGGGCGCGGCTCTGGAACAGGAGATCGCCAAGCTCGCCCTGCGTCTCGATCGCGCCGGCGAAGGCCTTGCTTCGCTGACTTCGCTTGAAGGGTCTATCGGCGGCCTATCCGTTCAGCTCGAGGAGACGCGCCGGATGGTGAGCGGCCTGTCCAATGCGGCCGAGCCGAAACCGTCGAACGGACCTGGTTCCGTCGAGGATGCGCAAAGCATCATGCGCGGAATAGCTGGCCTGCGCGCCCTTCACGAGGAAACCGCCCAGCAAGCGCGGCTCGCCTTGACCGCAATCCAGGAATCCGTCGAGCAAGTCGCCGGCTACTGCGCGCGCCTGGAAGCCGCCGCAGGCGGGATGTGGCCGGACCGCCGCGTCGCCGGGGTTGCCCCTGAAGACCCTTTTGCGCCGATCCTTACCTACCTCGCGCAAAACGAGAACCCGCTAGCTAGGGAGGCTCCTGCCGACGATGGCGTGCAAGGCGCCGGGAAGCCCCGGCCTGCCGCGCACGGCGACACAGCCGGCGAGGCTAGTTTCCTAATTGAACCCGGCCTTGGCTTTCCCGGCCGGGACGAACATAGCGAGCCCCGCGGTGCGCCGCCCAAGGCCTCGCAGGCTCGCGACGAAGGGGCGAGCCGCAGCGATTTCATCGCCGCCGCCCGCCGCGCCGCGCGTGCCGCGCAATTGGAGCTGGATGGCGCTACGTCAAAATCCCTGGCGGGAGACGACGGCAGGGCGAAGCCGGGCGCCTTTCTATTTGGCCGGAGCCGGGGCATTTTCGCCACGCATAAGCGTCCGCTCGTTTTGGGCGCCGCCGTTTTGTTCGCCGCGATTGGCGCCTATGCCCTGGCCAGAACGCTTGCTCATCGCAATTTGAACGATTTCGTGCCTGGCTTTTTGAGGCAGTCCGGTGGAGCTGCCGAGCAAGGGAAGCCGACGGGCGTCGCAAGCCGGACTTTCGCAAGCGTGGCGCCCAAGGGCCGACTGCCAGCAAGCCGGGCGCCACGAAACGAGGCGCCAGGAGGCCAGCGTCCGGCAGCGAGCGCGGCGAGCACGTTGACCGCCCTGCTCGATCCATCGCGGCTGGCGGCGCCGGCGGAACCCGGGTTTCGTTCGGACAGGACCGCAC
>JBATYB010000390.1:0-1741 GCA_049673825.1 Methylocella sp.
TGAGGTGAGCGCGCGCGGGGTCGCGGAAGGCGTGCGGGTTTTCCGCCGCCGGTGGCGGACCCGATCGGCTGTTGTCAACGCGCGGCATGGTTACGGATTGAGGCGATCCCGTCATGCGGGTTTTCGCGGCTCAACCAGCTTGGGCCGCGCTTGCCGCGGGTAGTCGCCCTTTCCTTGTGCACATGACGCAAGCCACGCTCGCTATCCGCGAAACCTCCGGCTACCATCCGGCATGAGCGAATCACTTTCCGCCGCCCGCGCGTTTCTCGGGGTCGAGCATTCCGTGCTCGGGCGCCCGTGGCGTGGCAGGCTTGACTCCGCGGGGGAGGCGCGCGCTCTTGCGATAGCCCAAGTTCACGAAACTGGCGACCTCTTGTCCCGCGTTCTCGCCGGGCGGGGCGTCACGCCGGGCAATGCGCAAGATTATCTCGACCCAACGCTGCAAAATCTTCTCCCCGACCCCGATTGCCTGAAGGACATGGAGGCGGCGGCAAAACGAATCGCCGGGGCGATCGTGCGCGGCGAAACGGTCGCGGTTTTTGGCGACTACGATGTCGATGGCGCCGCCGCCTCGGCGCTGCTTCATGATTATTGCCAGGTTTGCGGCACGCCGTGCCTTATCCATATTCCCGACCGTATTTTTGAAGGCTACGGCCCTAATGTGGAGGCAATCGGGAACCTCGCGCGCGCCGGCGCGAAGCTTTTGGTCACGGTGGATTGCGGGACGATGAGCCATGCGCCGCTCGCCGAGGCGGCAAGGCTCGGCCTCAACCCAATCGTGCTCGATCATCATCAAGCGCCGGAAGTTTTGCCCGGCGCGATTGTCGTCAATCCGAACCGGGCCGACGATCTTTCCGGTCTGGGATATCTTTGTGCCGCGGGCGTCGTTTTCATGACGCTCGTCGCGGTGCAACGCGGTCTGCGCGAGCGCGGCTTTTTTTCGGCCTCCCGGCCGATGCCGGACCTTCTCGCCGGGCTCGATCTGGTGGCGCTTGCGACCGTCGCCGACGTCGCGCCATTGACCGGGCTAAACCGCGCCTTCGTCGCCAAGGGGCTCGCCTTGATGCGCGCGCGGGGACGCCCCGGTCTTGCAATCTTGTGCGACATCGCCGGGCTCGCGGGACCGCCAACGCCCTATCATCTTGGTTTTCTGATCGGTCCGCGCATCAATGCCGGGGGACGGATCGGCGATGCCTCGCTTGGCGCCAGGCTTTTGACCCTGACCGATCGGGTGGAAGCACGCCGCGTCGCGGAAGCGCTCGACCGGCTCAATCGCGCACGCCAGGAGCTAGAGCGCGCCACGCTCGAAGAAGCCGAGGCGCAGGCGCTGGCTGGCCTCGCCATGGGAAGTTCCGCCGCAATCGTCACGGCGGGCGACGGCTGGCATCCGGGCATAGCCGGGCTCGTCGCCTCGCGCCTCAAGGAGAAGTTCCGGCGTCCCGCTTTTGCGATCGCGTTCGATGCGAACGGGGTGGGCACCGGGTCCGGCCGCTCGATTCCCGGCGTCGATCTTGGCCGCGCGGTGCGCGCCGCGGCGGAGGCCGGAATTCTCGTCAAGGGGGGAGGCCATGCGATGGCGGCGGGCATCTCCGTCGCGCGGGAACGTCAGAACGACTTTAAATGTTTCCTCGAAGAAAACCTCGCCGCGCCGGTCGCCGCGGCGCGGGCGGGAGAGGCTCTGTTGATCGACGCGGCGCTGACCGCGGCCGGGGCCAATCCCCGCTTGATGGCGGGCCTAGCG
>JBATYB010000391.1:0-4392 GCA_049673825.1 Methylocella sp.
TCGTTGTGCTGGGCGGCGGCGTTGCCGGAAGCCAAGCGGCCCGGATGGCGGCCGGGCTCGGCGCCGATGTGACGATCCTTGATCGCTCGCTCCCGCGCCTGCGCCAGCTCGACGAATTGTTCCAAGGGCGGGCCAGGACAAGATTTGCCTCGGCGGCGGCGATCGAGGATGCGGTTTTGTCCGCCGATGCGGTGATTGGCGCCGTGCTTATCCCCGGCGCCGCCGCGCCGAAGCTCGTCACTGAACAAATGTTGAGCCGCATGAAAGAAGGCGCCGTTCTCGTCGATATCGCGATTGATCAGGGCGGCTGTTTCGAAAGCTCGCATGCAACGACACATGCCGCCCCGACTTTCATCAAAGGCGGGGTGGTCCATTATTGCGTCGCGAATATGCCCGGGGCGGTGCCGTTCACATCGACTCATGCGCTGAATAATGCGGCGCTGCCGTATGGCCTTGCCCTTGCCGCCGGCGGGCTCGGCGCGATTGCCAACAATCCTGGCCTGCGCGGCGGCCTAAATGTGCATCGCGGCCATGTGACACATCCGGCAATTGCCGCAAGCCTCGGGCTTGCGCTCAAGCCGCCCGCGGTGGCCCTCGCGGCGTAACGCGCGAGCCAAGCCGGCCAGGGTCCCGGAAGCAATCCCCGCCTATTGAATCGCGGGCACGGTTTTAGCGTAATTCAGGTCGTAGGTCGTATTCCTGAGAGGGTCGAGGGGGGTTCCCTCGGATGCGTCGAATGCCCGCGCACGCACGGGCCGTCCCTCGTGTTGCGGCGGCGGCGCGGGGGACGTTCCCGGCCCTTCGGGCTCATCCGGCACGTCGTCGCCGCCGATCGGACCGTCGAGCGTCGCGGCGGCGGGAGAGCGAACGCCTCCAATCGAAATGCCAAGTTCGTCGAGCCCCGGCCCAAAAGTGAAGGCATTTATCTTTGCTGGGGTTTTCACCTCGGTGGTCTTGGAAGCCGGGACTCGCATCGCGCCGGCGATCGCCGCCGCTGCATGCGCATAGGACAGGGATGGCGGGCCGGGCGTCGCGCTTCGCGGAGCGTCGAGCGACGCCGGCAGCGATCCGTAGACGGACGACGGCATTCCGGTCTCGCTTTTCTGGCCGGCGCCGGGCTGAGTTGCCGCCGGGGCCGTTTCCGGCGCGGTCTTGCCCAGGTCAGGCGCCGGCTGGTCGTGCTTGTCTTTCGCGTCCTTTTCGATCTGGCGCCAACGCTGCACGTTGCGGCTATGCTGCTCGAGCGTTTCGGAAAAAACATGGCCGCCGGTGCCATCGGCGACGAAATAAAGATCCTGGGTGCGAGATGGGTTTGCAACCGCTTCGAGCGCCGCGCGGCCTGGATTGGCGATTGGCCCCGGCGGCAAGCCGTCGATCAAATAGGTGTTGTAAGGGGTAGGCTTTTCGAGTTCGGCGCGGGTGATCCCCCTGCCCAGCGAGCCTTTGCCGCCGGCCAAGCCATAAACAATCGTCGGGTCGGATTGCAGCCGCATCCTGTTTCTCAGGCGGTTCATGAAGACGCTCGCGATCCGCGGCCTCTCGTCCGCTTTGCCGGTTTCCTTTTCGACGATCGAGGCCAAGGTGACGAGCTCGTAGGGAGAGCGCAAGGGAAGGCCGCTCGCCCGGTGCGACCAAATCTGATCGACGATGCGCTTTTGGGCGTCCTGCATTTTCTTGACGATGTCGGCCCGGATGTCGCCGCGCGCGACCTTATAGGTTTCCGGCAGCAAGCTGCCTTCCTTCGGCACGTCCGTGATGTCGCCACGCAGGACGTCGCTGTTCCGGAGCCGTTCGACGATCTGCTCGCTGGTCAGTCCTTCGGGTATTGTAATGGCGTGCAGCACCTGCTTGCCGCTGATCAGCGTGTCGATCACGTCGCGCAGGCTGGCGTTCTGTTTGAAGAGATATTCACCTGCCTTGACCTTCGAACGGTTGCCTTCGAGCAAAAGCGCGGCGTTGAGCATGAACGGACTGTCGATGACCCCCTCGCGATCAAGTTGGGCGATAATCTCGGGAACCTCGGTGCCGGGCGCGATGTAAAGGACCTTGTTGGCGGCGAGCGAGCCAGGTTCATCCATCCGGTGGCGGCTCCAGACGAGCCCGAACATGGAGGCGATCGCCGCGATCAACAGAAACGTGAGGAACCCGCTGAACGCCGAAAGCGCGGGCCGCCTGCGGCTCGGCGGGATTGGCGGCGGCGGCGCGGCGGCGGGCTGCAACGCCTCGTTGGGGCTTTGCGGCGTTACTCTTTGGCCCGCGAGCCGGCCGCCCGGATGGGCCGCGTCGCGAAGGGTCTGATCCGGCCGGTCCGGCGCGTCGCTTCCGTTCGGTTTTGAAGGGGTGCCGTCCATCAACTCAGCCCGCGAATTTGCCCCGAGAGCCTTTTCGGATGGGAAAACGCTCGAATGCCATGGGTCGTTTCCCACGGCTGTTGATCCAACGGTTTGCGATCTTGCATTTTCCTAATGCGAGCCGGGGTCCGCTTCGCCGCAAAACGCATCGGCCGCGAACTGACGGATGTTACCTATCCCGCCCGGAAAATATGGCGAAATCGGGTTCAGAGCCGGAATTTCCAATATGGCCGCCATGCCGCGGCCTTGGCCGGCCGGTCATTGCGGACGCTTGAAGACCAGGCAGGCGTTGGTGCCGCCAAATCCGAACGAATTCGACATCACGAACTCGACCTCGCGCTTGCGCGCCTTGTGCGGCACGAGATCGATTTCGGTAGCGACCGACAAATGATCGAGGTTGAGCGTCGGCGGCACGATTTGATCCCTGATCGCCAAAATCGAGAAGATCGCCTCGACGGCCCCCGCCGCGCCGAGGAGATGTCCGATCGCCGATTTCGTCGAGGACATGGAAAGCAAATGCCCGCCGTTGCCAGCCATCCTCTCGACCGCCCGAACCTCGATTTCGTCGCCGAGCGGCGTCGAGGTTCCATGCGCGTTGATATAATCGATATTGCCCGGTGAAATCCCGGCGCGCTTGAGCGCCGCCGCCATGGCCCGGTAGGCCCCATCGCCGCTCCCCTCGGGCGCGGTGATGTGGTAGGCGTCCCCCGACATGCCGTAGCCAACAAGTTCGGCATAAATTTTGACGCCACGTGCCTTGGCGTGTTCATAGGCTTCGAGGACGACACAGCCGGCGCCCTCGCCGATGACGAAACCGTCGCGATCCTTATCGTAGGGACGCGAGGCTTGCTTTGGCCGGTCGTTGAAATTCGTGGATAGGGCCCGGCAGGCAGCGAAACCGGCGATGCCGATGCGATTGATCGCCGATTCGGCGCCGCCGGCGACCATGACTTCGGCATCTTCCAGGGCGACCAGGCGCGCTGCATCGCCGATCGCATGGGTTCCGGTCGAGCACGCGGTAACGACCGAATGGTTCGGCCCCTTGAGGCCATGCTGAATTGAGACATAGCCTCCAGAGAGATTGATCAGCCGGCCGGGGATGAAGAAAGGCGAAACACGGCGCGGGCCCTTTTCCTTCAAGACGATCGCGGTCTCGGCGATGCCGCCGAGGCCGCCGATCCCCGAGCCGATAAGAACGCCGGTCTTGATCTGCTGTTCATAGGTGGACGGCTTCCAGCCCGCGTCGGCAAGCGCCTGCGTCGCCGCCGCGACGGCATAAAGGATAAAGTCATCGACTTTGCGCCGCTCTTTCGGCTCCATCCATTGGTCGGGGTTGAAGCTGCCGTTGTCGCCGCCGCCACGCGGCACCGGCATCGCAATCTTGCAGGGGAGGTCGGAGACGTCGAACCCTTCGATGCGGCGGGCGCCGCTTTGGCCCGCCAACAAGCGGCTCCAGCTGGGCTCGACTCCACAGGCGAGCGGCGAGACCATGCCGAGACCCGTGACAACTACCCTGCGCATCTCAACGACCTTGCGACTGTTCCTGCCGGCGTTGCCGCCCCCCATTGCAACGGCGCCCGTTGGAGGAGCGGCCCATCGCGCCGGCCCCCCCGGCAGAGGCGTTGAAAGCTTTGCGCCGCTTCGCCGGCGCGTGGGAGCATCCATTCCCGCTAAGCCACTTTGATGCCCGGCCGCGCTTGCTTGAAAGAAATCAAGCAGCGGATGCTTTCTCAAGAAACTTGATGGCGTCGCCGACCGTCACGATAGTTTCCGCGGCATCGTCCGGAATCTCGACGCCGAACTCCTCTTCAAACGCCATGACGAGCTCGACCGTATCGAGAGAATCGGCGCCAAGGTCTTCCATGAAATTGGCGCTGTCGATGACTTTGTCGGCATCGACACCGAGGTGCTCCACCACAATCTTTTTCACGCGCTCGGCGACATCGCTCATGGTTGTTTGTTCCTCGTTCCCAGGATTTGCCTACAATTCGCCGCCCCAGGCAGGCATCGACGCGATGCGGGCCCCCGCGGACTGCCTCCC
>JBATYB010000392.1:0-1842 GCA_049673825.1 Methylocella sp.
CCGAGGAACCGCCCGCCGGCGACGGCGTGGCGGGCGACGGTCATGATTCGTCTGGAGAAGTTTTCGAGCTTCTTACCGCGCCGCGCGGCGCCCCCGACGATCTCGCCAAATTGCCGGGCATCGGGCCTCAAATCGTCAAGAAACTCAACGATGCCGGTATTTATCATTATTGGCAGATCGCCGCCATGACGCCGGAAAACGCCGCCAAGATCGATCATGATCTCAAGCTTGCCGGCCGCATCGAACGCGACGGCTGGATCGATCTCGCGCGTGGTCTCGTCGCTGGCTGAAGCATCGGCTCTCGAGTTAGCCGAATGAACTCGTGATTCGCGGGGTTTCCGGATCCCCCCGGCGGTGAGGCGGCCGCCCGGAAGCGCCTGCCGGACGACGAAGGAAGACCGATATGGCAAACGTCACCGCGGCGATGGTGAAGGGTCTTCGCGAGAAGACCGGCGCCGGCATGATGGATTGCAAGAATGCCCTCGGCGAGACCGGGGGCGAAATCGAAGCGGCGATCGACTGGCTGCGCAAGAAGGGGCTTTCCAAGGCGGCCAAGAAATCCGGCCGGATCGCCGCCGAGGGACTCGTCGCCGTTTTGACCCGTGGCTTCGAAGGGGTGGTTGTCGAGCTCAATTCCGAGACGGATTTCGTTGCCAGGAACACGGAGTTTCAGGCGCTGGCCAGGAACATCGCGCGGGTTGCTATCGAGACCGGCACGACCGGTGTCGAGGCTTTGAAAGCCGCTGCCTACCCTGGCGGCGGGACCCTCGGCGACGCGATCGCCAATGCCATCTCCACGATCGGCGAAAACATAACGTTGCGGCGCGCCGCCGCCGTGCATGCCGGCCAAGGGTTCATTGGCCACTATGTCCATAATGCGGTATCCGAAGGCCTTGGAAAGATCGGCGTTCTCGTCGCCCTGGAGTCGAAGGGCGATCCGCAAGCGCTGGCGCCGCTCGGACGCTTGATCGCTCTTCATGTCGCGGCGGCAAATCCGCTCGCTCTGGATTCAGCGGGCCTCGATCCGGCCGCCGTCGCGCGCGAAAGAGCGGTGCTCGTGGCCAAGAATGCGGGCAAGCCCGCGCATGTGCTCGAAAAAATCGTCGAGTCCGGATTGAAGACATACTTCAAGGAAGTTTGTCTTCTCGATCAGCCTTCGATCCATGCCGAACATGCGGGCAAGACGATCGGCCAGGCCGTTAAGGAGGCGGAAAAGATCGCCGGGACGCCGATCAGCTTGAAAAGTTTCGTGCGCTATGCCCTCGGCGAAGGTATCGACAAGCCGGGCCCGGATTTCGCGGCGGAAGTCGCCGCCGCCAGAGGCGACATCTGAGCGGCTAAATCCGGGGGCTCAATCGTCGCCGCTTAGTAGCGGGCGGCCGGTTATGCGCGCGGATTGCCGCTGCGCCGGTCGCCGATAGGCCGGGCAATTTCGCCGAAGCGCTTGCCTATTGTTTATATTTGACTTGCGGCGGATTTCGCGGGAGGCTCGAAAAGCTACGGTGCCGCAGCGGCTCCGGGCGCCTCGCGATGAAGACTTCCAAGGAGAATGCCAATGTTGGTTCGCCGTTCCTTATTGCTCGGGTTCTCCATGGCTTCGGCCGTGTTCGGCTTGGTGCTTTCAAGCGACAGTTGGGCCCAAGACGTGCGCCACCTATGCAGCGAAAAATACCAAGCCGCCAAGGCGGCGGGCACGTTGAACGGTGAAACCTGGCCGCAATTTTATAGCCGGTGCACGGCTGCGGCCAAGGCGAACCCGCCCGCGGCGGCTCCGGCAGCCGCGGCGCGCCTAGACACACGCCACATTTGCAGTGAAAAATACCACGCCGCCAAGGCGGCGGG
>JBATYB010000393.1:0-4352 GCA_049673825.1 Methylocella sp.
GCGGTTCAACCTTCCCCCACTGTTCGTCACTGTACCAAAATAAATCGCTCATCGTTTGACATCCCCTTCCTGGGTGACTGCCAAACGTTTGAATCATCTCATCATTAATTAAGTCCTAACCCTAGGAATGCAGCGCCGCCGGTGACGTTGGCCCAGTTTCGGCCGCGCCCAGCGCCAAGCCAGGATCACGGCCGGCGCGAACGAAGAGGCACGGCAAACGACAACCAAACCAAAGACACCCAAAGCCCCGGCCAAACCCGCCACGCCCGCGTCCGTCCGGAAGGAAGAATCCGCCGCCCCTCCGCGGGAAATCAGCGAGATTTCCGGGATGGTCTACCGCTGCCGATTTTTGGAGGCCAAGGAGACTTATCAGGCAGTTATCGGCGGAACCGATGAGGAATCCGACGCTCTCATTTGTGGGCATGAACAGGACCAGAATAAATGGCGGAAGGAGTGGGATTCGAACCCACGGTGGGCTTGCGTCCACGGCGGTTTTCAAGACCGCTGCCTTAAACCGCTCGGCCATCCTTCCGCGAAAAAACAAGACTCGTATCCAGATATGCGAGCCAAAAGGCAACAGCCTTATTGCCCTGATCCCGCCGCGACGTCCAGGCGAAAACGATCGTTCCAGCTTGGCGATCTTGCTCTCGAGCGCTTGCCCGTTGAAAGGACCCATATGACCGGCAACGGATCGCTGAAAATCAAACAGTTGAAGCGTCGATCGGGATCTTGAAATAACGCCGGCCGTTCGACTCGGGCGGCGGCAGCTCGCCGGCGCGCATATTGACCTGCAGCGACGGCAGAAAAAGCCTCGGCGTGCCGAGCGTTGCATCGCGCGCGGTACGCCGCGCGACGAACGCGTCTTCGGTGACGCCGTCATGGACATGGACGTTTTGCGCCCGCTCGTTGGCGACGGTCGTCTCGAAGGCGTGGGCGCGGCCGCCCGGGGCATAGTCGTGGCACATGAAGAGCCGGGTTTGCGGCGGCAATTCCAGAAGCCGCCGGATGGAGCGATAAAGCGCCCGCGCATCGCCGCCCGGGAAATCGCATCGCGCCGTTCCATAGTCCGGCATGAAGAGGGTGTCGCCCACGAACACGGCGTCTTCCAGCATGTAGCTCATGTCGGCCGGCGTATGACCCGGAGTATAGAGCGCTTTCACATCGAGTGTACCGACGCGAAAAGTCTCGCCGTCATCGAACAGATGGTCGAAACCGGCGCCGGGCGGGATTGCCGGCTTGTCGTTGAACAAATTGCCCAAAATCTGTTGCACCTGCCGGACATTCGAACCAATGCCGAGCACGCCGCCGAGCTTTTTCTTTAAATAGCCCGCCGCCGAAAGATGGTCGGCGTGGACGTGCGTCTCCAGAATCCATTCGACGCGCAGCTCCTCGGCTTGAACTATTTTGGCGATGGCATCGGCGGAGTGCGTCCTTATCCGTCCCGCGGCGGGATCATAGTCGAGCACCGGATCGATGATCGCGGCGGTTTGCGCCGGAGGATCTATAACAAGGTAGCTAAAGGTTTCGGTCACCTTTTCGAAGAACGGGATAATCCGCGCACCCATGGCTTGCTCCGCTACGACAGCATGGAGGAACATCTATTGCTTCCGGATCAAATATCAATTCACGTCACAAAAGGAATGCCGGCTACGGGGCATGAGCGTTGGGGTTAAAGGGCGCCGCCGGCGCGCCAACCGCCCGGAAGATTTCGCGAGCCTCGCGGGCGATCCCGGGCTATCGATCAAAATTTCTCTATTTGCTATCTTCGAGCCCGCCAATATGTTTTTGGCTGTAGAGCTGGACGCCAAGTTGTTTGATGAGCTCCAGCTGCGTTTCCAAAAAATCGATGTGCTTTTCCTCATCGATTAGCAGTTCGTCATAGAGTTCCTTGGAGACGAGGTCGTGGGCGGAAATGCAATATTCGGCGGCTTCGGTATAGAGCGTGCGCGCGGAAATCTCGGTGTCGAGGTCACAGCGAAGAATTTCCGCCACCGTTTGTCCGATCCGCAGCGGGTCGAGGACTTGGAGGTTAGGGAATCCTTCCAGAAAAAGAATACGAGCGGTTAAGCGATCGGCATGGTGCATTTCCTCGATCGACTCTTCGCGCCATTTCTTCGCCAGATCTTTATAGCCCCAATTATCGAAGATACGGTAATGGAGCCAATATTGATTGACGGCTGTCAACTCGCTGCGCAGGCTGCGATTGAGATATTCGAGGACTCTGTCGTCTCCCCTCATTGTTCCAAGCTCCTTATCGCGTGGCGCTCATTCCGTCGAAGCCGTGACGACGGCCGCGGGGCAACACCTCCATCCTTCATATAGACGGATAAACCGCGCCCGGAAAGAGACCGCATGGGGCGGCATGGAAAAGGGAGCGGCGGCTTGAGCCCGAGGTGCGAAGACGAGAACGGCCTACAGAGGACACAGCGCGGCGGCATCCATCTCGCAAGCCTCGCGGGACGAGCCGCCGGCCGCCGTCCCGGCGTTGGCCTCGTTGATGATCGTCCGGACGGTGGCGATGCAACGCCCGCAATTTAGACGGCAGCCGAGACTTTCGTAGACCGCGAATGGCGTGCGTGGGCATGCCCCGCCGGCCAGGGCCGCTCTTATTTCCGAGTCGGTGACGACATTGCAGGAACAAACGATCATCGAGGCACCAAGCCTGAAGCGAAGAGATGAGCCGGACAGCGGCTACCTAACTCGTTGTTTAATAATACGCAAGACCAGAATGGGATATTACAATCATTCCAAATGAGAACGGCGGTTTCGCCTAGATTAGAGTTACTCGAAACAACAATTTGACAGTAAGCAGTAATTGGGCTGCTATCCTCCGGCGCGGCCATGATACCGTGCCCGTTCGAAACATATATGGTGTGCCGATGCGGCCAAGACATGCACCTTCCGGCCGCCGATGACGAATCACCTGTTCAAAAAAATCCGCCATGCGATCGAAGGGCGAGAGAGCCGGCTTTTTCTTGAAACCCCGGCGGGCTTCGCCTTAACCTGCGCCGGGATGATCACGCTGTCGGGACGCTACGCGGAGGCGCTCGCCTTACAATTCCGCTCGGCGCGCAATCCTGAAAAGACCGCTAATAGCCTTGCTGCTCGCCGTCTTCCTCCGAAAATAGCGGCAGTTGCGGCCTCTCCCCCGCCGGTTCCGGGAGACCAAGATGGCGGAAGGCGTGCGGCGTCAGCATTCTGCCGCGCGGGGTGCGTTGAACGAAGCCGCGCTGGATAAGGAAGGGTTCGATAATGTCCTCGATCCCATCGCGCGGCTCGGACAGGCTAGCGGCGATCGTCTCGATCCCGGCCGGGCCGCCGCCGAACGAGAGGGCGATCGTCTCAAGATAGCGGCGGTCCATCGTATCGAGCCCGATCGCATCGACGTCGAGGAGACGCAGCGCCTTGTCGGCGACGCCCCGGGTGATTTCCGGCTCGTTGTCGACGGCCGCGAAATCGCGAACCCTGCGCAGCAGCCGCCCGGCTATGCGTGGCGTCCCCCGCGCGCGCCTGGCGATTTCATTGGCGCCGTCATCGGAGATGGCGATCGCGAGCACCCGCGCGTTGCGCCGCACGATTCGTTCCAGTTCCTCGACCGTGTAGAACTCGAGTCGCAGCGGAATGCCGAACCGGTCGCGCAGCGGCGTCGTCAAAAGACCGGCGCGGGTCGTTGCTCCAACCAGGGTGAATCGCTTGAGGGGGAGCTTGACCGAGCGGGCGCCCGGCCCCTCGCCGATCATGAGATCGAGCTGATAATCCTCCATCGCCGGATAGAGGATTTCCTCGATCGCCGGATTGAGCCGATGAATTTCGTCGATGAAGAGCACATCGCGTTCCTCGAGCCCGGTGAGCTGCGCCGCGAGATCTCCCGCCTTGGCGATGACCGGCCCGGAGGTCGAATGGAAAGTCACGCCGAGCTCGCGGGCAATGATCTGGGCGAGGGTTGTCTTGCCGAGCCCCGGAGGCCCAACAAAGAGCACATGATCGAGCGCCTCGCGCCGCGCCCGTGCCGCCTCGATGAAGACCTTCAGATTTTTCCGCGTCGCCTCCTGACCGGTGAAATCCGAAAGGGCCAAGGGACGCAGCGACCTCTCCGCGTCATCGGCGCGCTTTTCAGGGGTTACGAGTCGAGGGCTTGCTGGCACCGGACGCCGCCTTAATGCGAGTGGTCTTTCATACAGGATAGACGAGGAGCGAGTGGAAAATCGCCTTATCGCGCATTAGCCCGGCGCTTCCAAAATTTTAGCCACGGTAATCGTCGAGTTTCAACCGGTGTTGATTTCTGAACGATTCCTTCGAAATCCGCCACATACACGTATTGTTCCCAGGTGAATTTCTTAGTGTCCCAGGGT
>JBATYB010000394.1:0-1552 GCA_049673825.1 Methylocella sp.
GTCGCCTCAAAGACTTCCGCCGCATCGCCACCCGCTACGACAAACTCGCCAGAAACTTCTTTTCCGCCCTCTGCCTTGTGGCTACTTTCGCCTATTGGCTATGATTTATTTGAGTCCGAACCCTAGTTGTCCGACTGAAGGTTTGCGCTCGAAAAACTGGGACGAGCTCGCAACACCCGAAGCACCGAAATTAGATTTTGCCTTTACACTCTGCGACGACGCCGCAGGTGAAACCTGTCCTGCATGGCCGGGACAGCCGATGACCGCACATTGGGGGATCGAAGACCCGGCAGCGGTCGAAGGCACGAATATCGAGAAGGAACGGGCATTCGCCCAGGCCTTCCGGTATTTGCGCAACAGGATCACGGTTTTCATCGCTCTGCCAATCCGAAGTCTCGACCAGCTCTCACTGGCGAACCGTCTCAAGGAAATCGGCCGCATGGAAGGCGCTTCCCATGGCGAAAAGGTAGCGAGGCGAACTTCATGAGCGAAACGGCAGCCGTCGCGGACGGCCGTAAAACAGGAAAAGCCCCGTCCATGGGGAAATTCGAGCGGTTCCTGACGCTCTGGGTCGCGCTCTGCATTATCGCCGGCATTGGCCTCGGGCAGGCCGCGCCGGGCGTGTTCCATGCGCTCGGCGCTGCGACAGTGGCGGAAGTCAATCTGCCGGTCGCCGTGCTGGTCTGGCTGATGATCGTGCCGATGCTGCTGAAAATCGACCTTGCCGCGCTCGGACGGGTGCGAAACCACTGGCGCGGTATCGTAGCGACGGTCGGGGTCAACTGGCTGGTCAAGCCGTTCTCGATGGCGCTGCTCGGCTGGCTGTTCATTGGCCATCTGTTCCGGCCGCTCCTGCCTGCCGAACAGATCGACGGCTATATCGCCGGGTTGATCCTGCTGGCGGCGGCTCCCTGCACGGCCATGGTGTTCGTCTGGTCGAACCTCGTGGATGGCGAGCCGCATTTCACACTCTCACAGGTCGCGCTCAATGACACGATCATGGTGGTGGCTTTCGCTCCGATTGTGGCGCTGCTGCTCGGCCTGTCCTCGATCACGGTGCCATGGAACACACTGATTCTGTCGGTCGTGCTCTACATCGTGGTGCCGGTGATCGTGGCGCAGCTCTGGCGGCGCATGCTGCTGGTGCAAGGCGGGCAAGCGGCGCTTGCCCGCACGCTTCGCGCCTTGGCTCCTCTGTCCCTCTCGGCGCTGCTGCTGACGCTCGTGCTTCTGTTCGGCCTGCAAGGTGAACAGATCATGCGCCAGCCAATTGTCATTGCGCTCTTGGCGGCGCCGATCCTGATACAGGTCTATTTCAACGCGGGGCTGGCTTACTGGCTGAACCGCCGATTAGGGGTCGAGTGGTGCGTGGCTGGGCCTTCGGCACTGATCGGAGCCAGCAACTTTTTCGAGTTAGCCGTGGCGACAGCAATCGCCCTTTTTGGCTTCCAGTCAGGCGCGGCACTCTCAACGGTCGTCGGTGTACTGGTGGAAGTGCCGGTCATGCTGTCGGTCGTTCATGTCGTCCGCCGCTCGCGTGGATGGTATGAGC
>JBATYB010000395.1:0-2118 GCA_049673825.1 Methylocella sp.
CCTCGAATCCGTGCTCGGAATATATGTTTTTGGACGATACGGCGTGCAATCTCGCCTCGCTCAACCTCATTCAGTTCCGCGACGCGGCGACAGGCGAATTCGATGTTGAGTCCTACGAGCACGCGGCGCGGCTGTGGACGATCGTGCTCGAAATTTCGGTCATGATGGCGCAATTTCCGGCCAAGGAAATCGCTAGACTCTCTTACGAGTATCGCACGCTGGGCCTTGGCTACGCCAATATCGGCGGGCTGTTGATGTCGTCCGGCATCCCTTACGACAGCAGCGAAGGCCGCGCGATCGCCGCCGCGCTTTCGGCGATCATGACGGGCGTTGCCTATGCCGCGTCGGCGGAGATGGCGGGCGAGCTCGGCTCCTTCGAGGGCTATAAGGAGAACGCCTCCGCGATGCTGCGCGTGATGCGCAACCACGCCCGCGCGGCAAATGGCGAGGCCACCGGCTTTGAGGCTTTGTCGATCGCGCCGGTCCCGCTCGACCACGCGGCTTTACCCTGTAAAGCGCTTGGCGATCATGCCCGCGCCGCCTGGGCGCGCGCGGTGACGCTCGGCGAGCGCCACGGTTTTCGCAACGCGCAAGTCAGCGTGATCGCCCCGACCGGCACCATCGGCCTGGTGATGGATTGCGACACGACTGGAATCGAGCCTGATTTCGCGCTCGTCAAATTCAAGAAACTCGCGGGCGGCGGTTATTTCAAGATCATCAATCGCGCCGTGCCCGAGGGCTTACGCACGCTCGCCTATTCGGAAACCGAGATCGACGAGATCGTGACCTTTGCGACGGGGCATGGCTCCTTGCGAAATGCGCCGGCGATCAATCACGAGAGCCTTTCCGCGAAAGGTTTCACGGCGGCAAAGCTCACCGAATTGGAGGCGGCGCTGGCGAGCGCCTTCGACATCAAATTTGTCTTCAACAAATGGACTCTCGGCGCAGAGTTCCTCACCGGCGCGCTCAAAATTCCGGCCGCAAAGCTGGACGATCAAAATTTTGATCTCATGAGCTTTTTGGGATTCTCCCGCGCGGAAATCGACGCCGCCAATATTTTCGTCTGCGGCGCCATGACGCTCGAAGGCGCGCCGCATTTGAAGCCTGAGCATTACGCCGTGTTCGACTGCGCGAATCCTTGCGGGCGCACCGGCAAACGTTGTCTTGCCGTCGAAAGCCACATCCGCATGATAGCGGCGGCGCAGCCTTTCATCTCCGGCGCGATCTCGAAGACGATCAACATGCCGAGCGACGCCAGCATCGAGGATTGCAAGGACGCTTATATGCTCTCCTGGCGGCTCGGTCTGAAAGCCAATGCGCTTTACCGCGACGGCTCGAAACTATCGCAGCCCTTGAGCAGCCAGTTGATCGCCGATGACGACGGCGAGGTGGAGGAAGCCGTCGAGGCGCTGATCGCCTCGAACGCTCCGGCGCGGGCAAGCGCCGTCGCCGAAAAAATCGTCGAAAAAATTGTCGAGCGGATCGAGCGCATCAGGGAGCGCGAGCGCCTGCCCGACCGCCGCAAGGGCTATACGCAAAAGGCGGTCGTCGGCGGCCACAAGGTCTATTTGCGCACCGGCGAATATGCCGATGGGCGGATCGGCGAGATTTTTATCGACATGCACAAGGAGGGCGCGGCCTTCCGCTCGCTGATGAACAATTTCGCCATCGCGATCTCGGTCGGCCTGCAATATGGCGTGCCATTGGAAGAATATGTCGATGCCTACACGTTTACGCGCTTCGAGCCGGCGGGGCTGGTGCAAGGCAATGACGCGATCAAGAACGCGACCTCGATCCTCGACTATATTTTCCGTGAGCTCGCGATCTCATATTTGGGCCGCAACGATCTCGCCCACATCGACCCGTCCGACATCGGTCATGATGTGCTGGGAACAGGGGAGGACCAAAGCCGTCCGCCGCAAGGCGCGGGGTCAACGGGAACCACGAAATTGGTGTCGCGCGGCTTTGTGCGCTCCAAGGCCGACAAGTTGATGCTTGTGCAGGGCGGCGCGCCGCAAGCCGCGACGGCGCTCAAAGGCGACCTCCAAGGGCAAGTCGAAGCGGAACTCGGCGGGCTCGAATGGACGACTCCCGCCGAGCGGGCGGCCGTCACTGAGA
>JBATYB010000396.1:0-2079 GCA_049673825.1 Methylocella sp.
GCCCCGGAGGTTTGTCGATGCCGCGAGTCGTCACTTAGCGGCGGGCAGCGTGGCGCCGAGGATTGATTGTTAACAACGGCCGGATCGACCCGGGGTGGATTTCTTGAGCAAGCTCTATAATCGTGAACGAACCGGAGCCGGAGACTAGGCCCTTTCGAACGCCCTCCCCGGCAGATAAATAAGGCAGGGCATCTGGCCAAGAACATCAACCCCTCGCTAAAAATTGATCGGATTAAATTAAACCAGATCGTGTTCAATGCAAGACATCGCCGTCACTCGCATCTTTCAAAGGTAAGGGCCTATCGCAATGCATCTGAAATCCGCGCTCGCGCTGGTTGTCCTCTCGCTGTCCATGACGGCTCCCGCCATCTGCCAATCCGGTGTGCGGTCACAGCAGCAGGAGGCATGTGAGGATGACGCTTACCGACTCTGCCCTGATGAGATCCCTGACGAGGCGCGGGTAGCCAGTTGCATGGCGCGCCAAAAATCCAAGCTCAGCCCAGGGTGCCGCGCGTTTTTCAGGCCATCGCCTCGCCATCGCGTCGGGCGCTGAGCCGGCCGTCCGTTTCCGGTCACGCCGCCTCCGCCAAGGCGGTGAGCGCCGCGCACACGGCATCGACGACTCTCTCGACAAGATCGAGATTGTCGCCTTCGCCCATGACCCTAATGACCGGTTCGGTGCCCGACGCGCGCACGACGAGGCGGCCGCTTTTGCCGAGCTTCTCGCGGCCATCCGCGATGGCGCGCGCGACACCCGCGTCCGCCAAAGGCTGTCCGGCCTTGAATCGCACATTCCGCAAGGTTTGCGGCACCGGATCGAATCGACGGCAGACTTGGCTCACCGGTTTATCTTGGCTCTTGACAATTGCCAAGACTTGCAAGGCGGCAACGAGTCCGTCGCCAGTCGTGCAATGATCCAAGAGGATAATATGGCCGGATTGCTCGCCGCCGAGATTAAACCCTTCCTGACGCATGTGTTCGAGCACATAGCGGTCTCCGACCGCGGTGCGCGCGAGGGACAACCCGTGTCCTGCGAGATAGCGTTCGAGGCCGAGGTTCGACATGAGCGTCGCGACGATGCCGGGCCGCGACAATCTTCCGTCTTCTTTCCAGCTTTGCGCGATCGCGGCCATCAATTGGTCGCCATCGACAAGTTTCCCGGCCTCGTCGACGATAAGCACGCGGTCGGCGTCCCCGTCGAGCGCGATGCCGATATCCGCCCGCACTTCCCGGACTTTCTTGACGAGCGCTCCTGGCGCGGTGGAACCGACATCCCGATTGATATTGAAACCATCCGGCTCGACGCCAATCGAAACGACATCGGCGCCCAATTCCCACAAGGCTTCGGGGGCGACCTTATAAGCGGCGCCATTGGCGCAATCGACAACGATTCGCAAACCGTCGAGGGTAAGATTGCGTGTCAGGGTACGCTTGGCGAATTCGATGTAGCGGGCACGATCGCCCTCAACCCGCATCGCGCGCCCGAGATCCGAGGGTTTCGATAATTTGAGCGAGGACGGCTGATCCAGCATCGCCTCTATTTTCGCTTCGGCCGCGTCCGGCAATTTATAGCCGTCCGGGCCGAACAATTTGATCCCATTGTCCTCGTAAGGATTATGCGAGGCCGAAATCATGACCCCGACATCCGCCCGCATCGAGCGGGTAAGCATGGCAACGGCGGGCGTCGGCATCGGCCCGAGCAACAACACGTCGATGCCGGCCGAGGTGAAGCCCGCGACCAAGGCGTTTTCGATCATATAGCCGGAAAGCCTTGTGTCCTTGCCGATCACCGCCCGATGGCGATATTCGCCGCGTTGAAACATGACTCCGGTCGCCTGGGCGACCTTCATCGCGAGCTCGGGCGTGATCGCGGCATTGGCGATGCCCCTAATGCCGTCCGTTCCAAAATATTTCTGTGCCATCGGTGAACTATCCTTCGACGCAAAGCCTATAATATCCAGCTTGCCGGCTCCTCGGGCCACCATTTTGACGAACGCGGAAGACATGCAACTGGTGGCGCGGCCGCTGTTTCACCCGCACGTTTATTAAATGTTATCATGCTCCTTGTCTGTCCTAGCC
>JBATYB010000397.1:0-6851 GCA_049673825.1 Methylocella sp.
TACCGCAGCTTAGTTCGTAAGCAACACACGCCGGGCAAGCCTCTCGGCGACCAAGCTCACGGCAAGACACACAGTCGCACAGGTGATGAGGTAAGGAATATTGAGAAGCTTGTCCGGATAGTCCTCGTAATAAGAATAACGAATCCACTCGACGCATTGCAACAAGGGGTTCAAGGCGAGCCACCGGTCATATGGGTCCGGAATAGCGCTTGGAAAGAAAAGAATGCCGGAGGCGAGCCAAAACACGGGCATGGAAAGATTGAAAAACACAAACCAAACCGGGAGGACACTGGCGATCAACGCATTGGGAACAGCCATAGAAAAACTAAAATAAATTGTCGCGGCCACCGCGAATACGATTCCAGGCCAGTCGCGAGGCGAAAAATCATTTGAATAAACTGCAACTAGGCAGATGAAAATAATAAAAACAACGACGGAACCGGCCGCCTCTAGGACACCTCTTGCAATGAGAATATCGAATATCTTCACACGATTAAAATGAAGAAGCGGACGGTTTTCGGCGAGCGCCATGACGATCTGTCGCGACAAATAAACGTAAATCACGAAGGGCAAGACGGATAAGCCGTAATAAACCACCTGATCCGTTCCTACCGGAGCCAAGCGGCCTAATACGTGGTAAACGATCACAACAATCAGTAAATGCGCCAGGGGCATCAATAAAGTCATCAAAAACCCTGTATAGTATGCTCCCGCTCGCAGTTTAACGTCGCGCAAGAGGATCGCCCCGATCGCGGCGGCGTTGATCGCGAGCGGGGAAGCGCGTGGCCGCCGCACCGGCTCTGTCCCGAGCGCTGCTTCCATTATCGCCTCCGGATCCGAACGAAGTTCGTCACTGTCCCAGTCCTCGTCCAGAGGCGCCGCGCCGGGCACCTCGGACATCGATTGGATCGTCCCGGACCGCCGGGTGCCCGCCGCAGGTCATTTCCGCCCGGTCGCATTCCCCGGACCGGGGCGGCTTCCGGGTAAATTATCAAAGGTTTTTCCGGTAGAACTCGATGGCATCGTCGATGCGGCTGAAGGCCACGAGCTTACCGCGGCAAAGCACGAGGCCGCGGTCACAATAGGCCTTAACCGTCCCGATGTCATGCGACACCATGATCATGCTGCTGCGGCCGCGTTTTTCTTCGAATGCCTGTCTGCACCGCAAGCCGAATCTCGCGTCGCCAACGGCGGTGATTTCGTCGACGAGGTAGCAATCGAAATCGATTGCCATGGAGAGGCCGAAGGCGAGACGGGCCTGCATGCCGGATGAATAGGTGGCGACCGGCATGTCGAGATAATTTCCGAGCTCGGAAAAATATTCGACGAAATCGATCACCCGCCGCAGGTTGGCGCCGTAGATCCGGCTCGCGAATTTGAGATTCTCGCGCCCTGTCATCAGGGGATGAAATCCGCCGCCGAAGCCGAGCGGCCAGGAGATCCGGACGTCGCGGAAGATTTGACCCGAATTGGGCAGCTCGGTGCCTCCGATCAGCCGCAGAAGCGTCGATTTTCCCGCCCCGTTCGAGCCGAAGATGCCATAGGCGTACTGCGCATCGAACAAATACGTCACATCGTCGAGAACGACCTTCCGATGGCTCTCGGTTCTGTAAAATTTTGACACGCGGGAAAGCCGGATCATTGCGCGCCATCACCTCGCGAGCTTGCGAAGCGCCGCCCGCCAAAGAGCCGCGCCGATCCCATAAAACAACGCGGCCGCGGCTATTCCAAGCAAGCTGAAAAGGACTCGTTTTGGATAGGTTGAGTTCCGCGGAAGAACCGGATGGACGAACGTCGCGAGATAGACGTGCTTTCCTTCCGCGTTGACACGGGCGCGCTCGAGGGCGGCGGCGGCCAGCGTATAGTGTTTTTCGGCGATCTGCTGCTCAAGTTTCAACTCGTCGAAGCGAGTCGTCTTTCCGGCGATTGTCCCGGGCTCCGTATCGTCTCGCGAAGTCAAAAGCTGCTCGAGGCCGGTAATCTGTTCGCCGATCACGTCGACGCGCGTGCGCATGATCTGAACCTGCGGCGCGGATTCGCTGACATTTCCCCGCTCGGATGCCGTCAGTTCCTGTTCGAGGCGGATTTTTTCCAAGCGGAGCTCCGAGATCAAGCGGCCAATCCCCTCGGCCGTGCGTTTCGGATCGAGCGTCGATTGCTGGTTACGGAGATCACGCATGGTCACGCGCGCATTGGTCAGGCGCGTTTCGGCGCGCGCAAGTTCCGCTTCCGCTTCGCCGACCGCGTCTTGGCGCGCGCGGGCCGAAAGCCCGTTCACCAGGCGCTCGCTCAAATCGACCGTTGCGTTGGCGATTCTGAGCGCCTCTTCCGGCGAAAACGCACTCACCCGCATCGTCACGATCCCGGACGGCGCTTCGATCGACGTTATGATGTGCGATTTCCAATATTTGACGAGGTCTTCGATCGGATCGGCGGCATTAAAGCGGGAAATCCGGTCGATTCCGTCGCGTCCAAAGATCGCGCGAAGGTCGAGCTGGCGATCGAGCGCTTCGACCAGGGCCTGGCTTTTCACGTAATTGACGACGATGAGAGAATCCTGCACCTGCGTGAAGGATGCAAGGCCGGTCAGGGCCGAGATGGCGTCGATGGGCGGCCGCGCGCCGCCTCTGACCGCAAAACGCGCCTCCGAAGTGTATTGGCTCGACGCAAGGAGCGAGAAATAAACAACCGCCGACGCGGCCGGCGTGGCGAAAAAGGCCAGAAACCCAAACAGCCCAGAACGGGATCGCCGGATCGGACTGAAGGTCTGACGGGCGATTCGCGCGGTGATGGCCCAGCTTGTCCGCGTGACGGTCCGTGCGCTGGCGAGCCGCACCGCGCGCGCCGAGCGACGCAATTCCTCGGCGGCTATCGCGGCGCGTTCGAGAGCGGCCGCGTGCAGCCCGGCAAGCGCGCCAGGCTTTGTTGGGTCACCGGAATCGGTTTTTGGCTCAGTCACACCATGCGTCCCATGCGATTTCGAACCGCCATCGGGGGCGTCTTAGGACGGCCCGTTCCTGGAGGGCATGAATGGCCCCTTTTGGAGCGGAAATCGTAACCCACCATTTTGTCGAAACGGCGTCGATAAATCGCCAGTCCAGGAATTGGGCTAATTCGGCGCAACGAGACCATGCGCCGCATAGAGGGCGAGAAGATCGCGGGCCATATCGGCCGGAACCCTCTCGTACGAACTAGCGGCGCACATCTCGCTGGCAAGGTTGGGCTCGTCCGCGACTTTGCGTAATATGCCGGTAAGGCTACCGAGATTGCCGCGCGCGAAATGAAATCCATTGACGCCGTTTTCGACGAATTCCGTCATCCCGGCCACATCCGCCACGATAACCGGCGTATGCGTCGCCAAGGCCTGCAAAAGAACGAGTGGACTGTTCTCGTACCAAGTGGACGGAATTGCGAGGTAGTCCAGCGTGCCGAAAGCCTCCGCCAGTTGCGCCCGTGGCAAAATTCCCGGAAATTTGACCTGTAGCCCCTCCGCTAGCCGCAGCAATTTGGCGTAATAAGCGGGGTCTTGATCGTGCGGCCCCCATAGGCTCAGCGAAAGATTGGCGCGGCCGCTGGCGCGCAAGGCCTCGACCAGGAGATGCGCTCCCTTGTGCGGGGAAAACTGGCCGATGAAGCCGAGCCTCACCGCGCCGCAATCGCGCCGCGCCGGTTTGGGCGCGCGATCGATTTCGATGCCGAAATGGCTGAGGCGCAATGGCGCGGGAAAACCATTGTGCTCATAGGCGCCCTTCAAGAAGAGGGTAGGCGCGATGGCCTCGCGATAGACCTCCATCGCGCGTCGCAGAATACCGGGCCGCTGGACGATGTCGTTCGGGGCAAAGGAGCTGATCGTGAAGGGCGCTCGCTCGCGGCGGCCGAGCCTGGCGAGCTGGCGCGAGACGGTAGCCCGCACAGCCTTGTGTCCGCCAAGCTTGGCGATGAATTCGGCGTTCGGACGCGAGCCCGCGAGCTTGAGAAAACAGGCGATGCAATTGGCGCGCTCCGGGTCCGGCCCCTCGCAGAGGGCTCCTTCCGCACTTTCGAGCTGGTTGTTGTAGCAAAACCCGAAAAAATCGGTCAGCGTGGCAAACACCGGAATATCCATCCGCCGCGCCACGTCGAGCAATGCCGTCGTGTGGCTGATCAGATGGCAGACATGAATGACATCGGGCCGCAGCCGGCGAAGCAGACGCTCATGGAGATGCCGAAGGGCGGGCTGCTCGTAGCTGTCGCGAACGCCGCGGTTCGGGAAAGGATTCTTGTCGATCGAGACCACGCGAACGCCTTCGTGAATATACTCTTCGATAACGTTCCCTTGGCCCGGTTCGCCGGCCAATGTCGCCGACACCACGACGGGTTCATGCCCGGCCGCGGCCAGTTCTTTCGCAAGGGCCAGGGTATAGGCCTCCGTGCCGTAAAAATGACGCGGGAAAAAGCAATGGACGTAGAGCGCGATTTTCATGGTGGGGCTTTGGCCATCCTTGCGAGGGTTCTTGCGACGCCTTCTTCGAAGGAAACGCGTGCCGACCAGCCGAGCTCGTGCCGGGCTTTGGCCGAATCGAGCACCGAGACCGGCACGTCGAATGGCCTTCCCTGCTCGCGCTCGACCATGATCGGCTTAGCCAAATGCTTCTGAAGAACGGCAACGATGTCGTTCAGCGAACGGCCTATCCCGCTGCCGATGTTGAGTGCGGCGGATGACTCTTCGGTGTGCCCGGCGCGCACCAGCGCTTCCACGGCGTCGTCGATATAAACGTAGTCGCGCACGACCGCGCCATCGCCGAACATGCGGATCGGCGCGCCCGCGAGCGCGCGCTTGCTGAAATGGGTGACGACGCCAAACAGCCTCCCGGTCTCCTGCCCCGGTCCGAACAGATTTCCGATCCTGAGCGACACCGGCCTAATGGCGCCAAATGACGCAAAAAGATCGAGATAGGCTTCGACCGATCGTTTTGACACGCCGTACGCGGACAAGGGCCTCAGCGGATGCTCCTCCGGCGCCGGCGCCTCAACGAGCCGCCCGTAGACCGTTCCACCGGAGGATGCGAATATGAACCGGGGACTTGTTCCACGCTCGACGCTTTCGAGCAAGCGCAAGGACCCAACAATGTTGATCCGTGCGTCTTCGGAAGGCGCTAGATTGGAATCGGCGGGGATCGTCGACCAGCTCAAATGATAGATCGTATCGACGCCGCGCAGGAGTTCGGCCAGCGGCGCGGCCGGATCGGCGAGATCGGCCTGCCGCCAGGTCAGCCGCGGATGCGGCGCGAAGGGGCAGGTCTTGCGGCCGGTCACGACCACGCATTCGCCCGCGGCCAACAGAGCCGGGACGAGGGCTCGGCCCAGAAACCCGCTGGCGCCCGTGACGAGGGCTCTCACCGTCATGATTAAGGCACTCGTTAAATGGGAAAATGAACCGCGTCTGGAAGCCCGCTTAGAAGTTCGACTTCGCGCGGGGCAAGATCCCGGTAGAGCTGGAAGTACCTGACCGCCATATCCTCCACCGAAAACCGTTCAAGCGCGATTGCGCGGTTTCGCTCGCCAAGAGCCGCGATTCGCTCAGGATCGTCGAGAAGCGCGGTCACGATTTCTGCCGTCTCGGCGAGAGTTTTACCGAGCGTCTGCGTGCTACCGAGAATTTCGGGAATGGCGCCGACCTTGTAGCCCGCGACCGCGGATCCGGCACACATGGCGAAAGGGATCACCTGACCGAAACTCTCCTGCCGCACCGGTGCGATGAAGGTCTTGAACCGCGCAAATTGCGCCGGCAGCTCCTCATATGGGACATAGCCCGTGAATTCAAATTGCAAAAGCCGGCCTTCGTGCTCGACGCGCGACCGGAAATGCGCGAACAAGGATCCATCGCCGATGATGACGACGCGTGTTTTTGGCCGTCTTGCGGCAATCGCTAGGAATAATTCGATCGCGTCCTTGTCCAGCTTGTCGTTTTCGAGTCTGTAGATCATGCCGACGGCATCGAACGCGTGGGGATCGATGACGGCCGGCGGCGCAAACCGGTCGAGGTCGATGCCAGGGCGGATGACGCTTGCCGGAACGCTCGAGCCGAATTGGTCAAGGACGCTGTGCGATACGAAGACATTGCGATCGACACGCACGCCCGCGAAGGGAGCAACCGGCGTATTGATGTTTTGCAATATCGGACATCCGAACTCGGCCGCGCTCTCAAAAATCGTCCTGTACCATGATTCGTCCACATCGCCCCAGTAATGAACATGCACGATGTGCGGGCGGAAGCGGCTGAATATACCACGCACAAGATGAGGGGAATTGGGTTTTGGCACGACATCGATCGACATCCCCTTATGAGAACCATGGGCAGGCAAGGCGGATGTCACGACCTTCATTTCGAAGCGGTGCCCAAGATGATTGTGAAGATCGACGATAAGCTGCGTCGAGCCTCCGACCCAGACATTCGCGATCGCGTGCAGAACTCTCGGCCGCCGGACAAGTGCGAGCCTCTGGCGGGGCTCGACCCGATAGACGGCGGGCGGGAAAAAACCGGACGAGCGCCGCAAATGTCCCGCGAACGCGGGAAAATCGACCCTTCGCGTAAAGACGCTCCGCGAGGAATCGAAAACCAGCCGTTCGCTGCGAAAACGCGCGTCCTTGATGCGGCGGCCGGTCTCGCGCCAATGCAAGATTAGAGCCGCGAGCTTGAGCGGAAACCGCAAAATCCCGTCCAGACGGCGAAGCCCGGTTCGCGCCAACGAGCCCGCCCGCAGCAAAGGCTCGAGACGCGCCAGCCGCGCGTCGAGTTCGGCCAAATGATCTTGCATCACGAAAAGACTACGGTTGATCGCCGCCCGCTCGTCGCGCGCGGCCGACTCTTC
>JBATYB010000398.1:0-10861 GCA_049673825.1 Methylocella sp.
TTCGCCTATTGGCTATGATTTATTTGAGTCCGAACCCTAGCAACGCTATTGTCAATTGTCCTCGCTGGGCAAACCCCGAAAGCATGTCTGGCCTATCCAGAAAATACAAACCAACACCGCAGGCCGCGAGCGGAGCGACCCACCACCAGGACCAGCCAAGGATACCCAGCGACACCGCACATATCACCCAAACTAACCTGAGCAGATCAGTCATGTCGCCTCTCCTGCCGCTAAAGAGCGGACAAGAGATTACCATGGCCGCGTGTTCGTCAACTATATAATTGCCTAAACAAAGACATACCAGGCATCAGATTTTATCCCCTAGACCGTGCACTTGAAACGCTCGTGGTCTAAGCCGCCCTGCGCAATTCCCAGGCTCCGCGCGGCGCGCGAAGTTCTCGTGCGCCAGCCGGTGTCACGGGACCTTTTGCGCCTTTCAGCGCACCTTGCGTGAGTTCGAGCGCGAGAAAGCGCGCTTCATCGACGGGGCCGGGAAGAGAAAGCCCACGCGTATGGCGGCGGGAGAAGCCGAAGGGTTCATAATAAGACGCGTCGCCGACGAGCAGGACGGCTTTGTGCCCGGCGCTCGCCGCCCGGAACAAGGCTTCCGCCATGAGCTGGCGGCCAACTCCGCGCGAACGATAAGCCTTGGCAACGGCAAGCGGACCAAGGAGAAGTGCTGGCACCTCGCCTGCCAGGATGTGCCACATCCGCAATGTACCGATCAGTTCGCCGCCATCCCATGCCGCGAGCGCAAAACCTTGCGCGGGCAAACGTCCCTCGCGCAGGCGCTCGGCGGTCTTGCGGGAGCGCGCTAGCCCGAATGCCTTATCGAGCAAGCGTTCGCGTGCCCAGGAATCGGCTGGCGATTCGCTGGCGATGTAGAGGTCTGGTTTGCCAACGACTCGGGCAAACGCCGGGGGTTGCACGTCGAAATTCCAGATCATTTGAGCCTCCGCCAGCCGCTGCCGGGATTGCACGCGACGACCCTCGCACCAGGCGAGCGCTCGATCGTCGAGCCCTCGCCGGCCGTCCGGGACAGGGATTTGCGTGAGCGCGGAGGAAAGTTTCTCCGCCGCGTGGGATTCCAGCAGCGCCGCTTAAATCACATAGGACTTGAGCGGCGGGAAGCCGTTGAATCCAATCGAGGACTAGGTCGCAGTATAGGCGCCGGTTCCTTCGATCAGCACTTTCGAACCGATTTCGAGACCGATCGGAAGCAAATACGGGTCCTTCTCGTAGAGCACGTCGACGGAGTCGCAGCTCGGGCCCGCAACAACGCAAGGCTCGGTGGCGTCCCCATCGAACGCGGTCCTGATCGGATAGCGGATCATTTCGTCCATCGTCTCGGCGAGGCCGTTGAACTTGCCGATGTCGAGATAAACCCACTTCACCTTGTCGTCGTCCGACTTCCTTGAGATCAGCACCACTTCCGCCTCGATCACCCCGGCGTTGCCGACCATGCCGCGGCCGGGCTCGATGATCGTTTCGGGAATATGGTTGCCGAAATGGCGGCGCAGCGAATGCAAGATCGCCTGCGCGTAGGCCTTCACCGCCGGCACATTCTTCACATATTTCGCCGGGAACCCGCCGCCGAGATTGACCATCTGCAAGGCGATTCCGCGCTCCGCCAAGTCGCGGAAGATCGCAGCCGCCGCTTTCAACGCGCCATCCCACATGCGCGGATCGCGCTGTTGCGAGCCGACATGAAACGACAGGCCAAAGGCGATAAGCCCCAGCCGGTGCGCGTGTTCGAGAACACGCGGCGCCATCTCCGGCGCGCAGCCGAATTTTCGCGAAAGCGGCCACTCGGCGCCGCCAGCGTCGCACAGAATGCGGCAAAACACTTTAGCTCCAGGCGCCACCCGCGCGATCTTTTCGACTTCGGCCTCGCAATCCACCGCGAATAGGCGCACGCCAAGGTCGAAGGCGCGCTTGATGTCGCGCTCCTTCTTGATCGTATTGCCATAGCTGATGCGGTCCGCGCCCGCGCCCGCCGCCAGCACCTGTTCGATCTCGACGACCGAGGCGGTGTCGAAACAGGAACCAAGGCGCGCCAGCAATTCGAGGACCCTTGGATCGGGATTGGCCTTCACGGCGTAGAACACGCGGGTGTCCGGCAACGCCTTGGCGAAGGACGCATAATTGTCGCGCACGACATCGAGGTCGAGCACCAGGCACGGCCCCTCCTCGCGGCGGTTGCGGAGGAATTCCAAAATACGGTCGGTCATCGCGGCATCCCTTCGAAGGGCGCGGGCCTCCGCGCCGGAACGAACAAGCTTTGGGTGAACGGCGATGCCGCATGGGCGCCCGCGCTATGGAGACGCGACCGCTTCGGTTGACCGCCATCCGCGACCGGCGGCGCCCCAGGACAATTGCCTAAGGGAAACCGCGCGGTCTGATGCTGCGCCGTCGGACATTCCCACCCTGGACAAGGCGGATTGCGCCGTCCAAAGTGTTCATGGCCATCGCTTGGATTGGGATGAGATCCCGCTCCGCACGCCCGGCAAGAAAGACTAGCCTCTTCGGTAAGCCAGCTTTGGAGGCTGGCAGAGACGAAAAAGCCCGGTCCGTCGTTGCTTTCAGTCGCGTCCCCCGTTTGGCGGGGTTCGCCGGTTCGCCTCCGGCTGCCGGTCCTATTCAGGCGGTTAACCGGCCTCTTGTCCGGATCCCCGCCGACCGACACACGACCACAGGCACGTGCGAAATTGGGCAGACCCAGAAATATGCGATTTGCCGCGCATTACAAGAGGTTTTTTCAAAAAATGCGGGGCTTGCCGGATGCGAATGGTTAAATCTTACTGGCTGCGAAGGCGCCGCACTGTCAGTCATAGGCTGACTCAGCTAATTGATCGCAACCACGAGGCGCCGATCACCTGACGCCTTCATCGTGATAAAAGCGGCCGCGATAGCGTCGGCGATAGTACGCCAGCGGCGCCACCCCAATCGCGATTGAGCCGATGCTGAGGAACGAAACGCGCCAGCCAAGTTGCGGCAGCTGGTAGATCCCGATCCCGGCGACGAAGAGCGCCGAAGTCGACGGGACAAACACAGCAAATACGATTGTCCTCCAACCGGCGCCCATCGCCTTGCGGTAATGCCAGGCACAGGCGGTGGCAGCCAGAGCATAATAAAAGGCGACTTGCACGCCGATCGCGTTGATGAGGCCGCTCATTAATGCGTTGACGGAAGGCACGGTGGCCGAGCCGGCAAACAAAAGGAGCGAGACGCCTGCGACAGTGAAGCCCGCAAGCCAAGGCGTCTGAAAGCGAGGATGAAGCTTGCCCATCGCTTCGCCGATCACCCGGTCGCGCGCCATGGAAAACAACAGCCTCGTGCACTGGAGGAGCTGCGTCTCGATCGTCGCGACGGCGCTGACCAAAACCGCCAGCACGGCGATGGCGCTCCACGGCGCCGGGAGCGCCGCGGCGCCAAGCGCCGGGAGCAAATTGCCGCCATTCGCCTGAATCTCGCTCGGCGTCAGAGCCATCTGGACCGCGACCTGCGCCAGAACAAACAGGCCGACGGTCACCAACACGCCTAGGATGCAGGCGATCCCCGAGGCCGTGCTGGCGCCAGCCGTCTCTTCCGCGAGGTTAGCGGATACGTCCCAGCCGAAGTAGTAGAAAAGCGCGACCAGCATTCCGGCCGAAAATGATTGGAACGAGCCGAAAGCCGAAGGCAAAAACCAATCCCAGGAGAAAGCGGCGGCCGGCATGGCGCGTGCGTTCCAGATCGCGAGGCCACACAGGAGAACGACGGCGAGGACCTCGAGCGAAGTCAAAACCACCTGCGCTTTGGCGCTGACCGTGATGCCGAAAGTGATGAGCGCGAGCACGCCGAGGAACCAGACGGCCCCGGCGCCTGTCGCCCACACAACGTCGTGGCTCCAGCCGGGCGCGAAGAGGTCGAGCGTCGCCTGTCCCGCCGGGAGCGCCGCGGCGACATTGAAGATAGTCGAGAGACTGAGAAGCGCCCAGCCGGCAAGGAAGCCCAGCGCGGGGTGCATCGCGCGGCCAACCCAAACATAGGCCGCTCCGGCATCCGGCCGCCACCGGTTCAAATAAGCGAACGCGACGGCGATGCCGATGATTGGTAGCGCCGCGATCCAGAGCGCCGCGGGTCCAGCGACTCCGGCCGCGGCAACGAGGGCGGCGGTGGTGACGGTGACCGAATAGGCCGGCGCCGAGCCGGCGACGGCCATCGCAAGTGCGTCGAGAAAACCAAGCGCTCCCTTCTTCAGCGAACGTTCCAATGAAATACTCCGCAATGCTTGGATTGAAGCGCTTTCGGTGCGCCTCGGTCACCATCGCCGGCATTGAACTCGCGCATCGGATCAGGAACGGTCAGTTCAAACTCGGAAAGCGTCGCATTATAGATAAAGCGGCGCCCGAAATTTGGAATTCGGTTCTCGCCGCATGAGCAGGCGTAACGTTCCCGAGCGTGTCGTGTCGTTGATTCCGAAAGTTTGCACCAGAGCCGTTCGGGGAACGGCCTTTTCCGCAGCCTGCTAATCCGTCAGTCTGGCGGTGGCATAAGCGAGCCGGGCGATGTCGCGCTCGGTGATGACGCCGAGCACCTCCTGGGTTTCCGCTGGCGCGGTGCGCGTGACCAGCGCGAGCCGTGCGCCGGCCTGGTCGATCGCGCGCAGAACCGCGTTGAGCGGTGCCTCCGGGTCCACCGCGACATAGCAGCATGCCGGCGGCGGAAGCTGTCCGTCGGGGGACTCGAGCCGGGATCGTTCATCGAACACGCCGAGGATCCGGTCGTCCGGCCCGGTAACCACGACCACATGCTCGCGTAGCAGCGCCTGGCGGACGATGTCCGGCTTGCTTGCCTGTTCCTGCGGTAGGAGCAGAAAATCCGCCGTCATGACGTGGCGGCTCTTCCTCTCTCCCATCCGGGCCTGCAATCCCTGGGGAACGATGCCGCCGCGCCGCAGCAGCTTGAGCGTATAGATCGTCGAGGGCGACAGCCAATTCCGCACCGCGCAGGCCAGCACGACGGTGAGGATCACGGGCAGGATGACGGTGTAGTCCCGCGTCATCTCGAAGATCATGATCGTTCCGGTGAGCACGGCCCCGGTGGTGCCGCCGACCATGCCGGCCATGCCGGCATAGGCGAAGTGGGCAGGGGTCATGGGCAGATCGGGCAGGACGTGAAGCAGCGCGCTGCCGAAACAGCCGCCAAGTGCCCCGCCCAGGAAAATGCTGGGCGAGAACACGCCGCCCGATGCGCCCGAACCGAGGGTCAGGCAGGTCGCCACCAGCTTTGCGACGACGAGCAACAGCAGGAAGTCCGGAGCCGGCAGCTCCCCGCGCAGGATGTCCATGATGGTGGCGTAGCCGACGCCTTGCACATAGTAGTGATTGGGCTGGCCGAAATAGCGTTCCGAAAAGGCCATGAACCCGTACATGACCAGGCCCACCAGCAGCATCCCCGAAATGTGCCGCGTGTAATAGTTGCCGGGCATGGCGTCGAAGAGGTCCTCGAACCAGTAAATGCCGCGCGTCAGCAGCCATGCCAGCACGCCCAGGATCAGCCCCAGCAGAGCGAACCAGGGCAGCACGGGACGGGCCAGGCCGGAGACTTCGATGAGCGGGAAGGACGGGACGTTGAAGGAGGGGAGGACGCCGAAGAACACACGGCCGATGTAGGTTGCCGTCACGCAAGAGAGCCCGACCCAGAGCAGGCTCATGGGGGTTGCAAACGGCAACATCAGCTCGACCGCGAAGACGATGCCGCCGATCGGCGTGTTAAATGTGGCGGCGATGCCGCCGCCGCCGCCGGCGGCGATCAACAGTGCCCGTTGCCGGGCGGGCATGGCAACCAGCTGCCCGAGCGTCGAGCCGAAGGCCGCCCCGACCTGGACGATCGGTCCCTCGCGTCCAACCGAGCCGCCGCTGCCGATCGAAAGGGCGGAGGCGAGCGACTTGATCACGGCCACGACCGGACGGATCCGGCCGTCCTTGTGGTAGATCGCATCCATCACCTCGGGCACGCCGTGCCCCTTGGCCTCCGGCGCGAAGGTCTTGACCAGGAAGGCGACCCCGATGGCGCCGAGGACGGGCACGAGGATGATCCCGGCGCCCCATGGCGAGGACGGTGCATGGACATCGGCGTCGTAGTCGAAGGACCACAGGCCCAGGAACAGGAGGTTATGGAATCCGCCAATCATGGCGCGGAACACCACGGCGCCGAAGCCGGCAATCACGCCCACCGCCAGGGCGCAGAGCCCCATGGCCCACCATGCGGCGGGCCCAGGCTCAAGGGGGCACCTCGGTTCCTTCGATTGCCTGGGTTCTTCTGCTTGCATCCTTCCGGCTGATCTCCTCTGCCCCGGCATGCCCCCGCGGGAGGCGGCGATTGTTACATTTTACCACATAACGGGCTCTATCATATGTGGACATCCGATAATCGCGGTTGGCGCTTGATCTGCCGATCGCGCCGCGATCCGGGCGGCGTTGCCCGGTGATTTGCATCGGCGGAGTCTCGTCGATGACCTGCTTTAATGGGGTGGACGCCCCCTGCTCCCCGGCATCCAGGTGTCATACGGCGGTCGTCGTTGAGCGGCCACTGTCGAGAGGAGACGCACACATGCAAATTACCACGATCGGATTAGACTTCGATGCGAACGCGGATGGCGGTTCGTCACTATCCGTTTTCGATGCTCTCGCGGCCTAATCGGCGAAAGCCGCGTAATCGTCGCGCACGACATCGAGGTCGAGCACCGCCGCCAGATCCGCTCGACGCGCTTGAGGTTGATGGCCACGCCTATCAATCGGGTCGCTTCCACCACCGGCCGGCCTTGCACCGTCCAACCATCCGCCCGCCGCAACTTCGCGACGGTCTCTTCAGGCCTGTGCCTTTTCCTGCCCATTTTAAATCCTCCCTCGGATTCAAAAGTCATCCTTCAGGGACGATCCCTTTTTAAGAGGAAGACCAAGACCCTCATAACGATCGAGGGCGCGGAAGGGAGCGGGTCAGGGCGGCAGCCGCTGGAAGCGAGCCGCCTGACCAGTTGTCGCGGTTACCGCTTTCCCCAGGTTCTCCGGGAAAGGAAGACGATGAACCGGGAAAACCGCGCCGAGGCCAAATCGGCGACGCGGCGTGCGGCGATGGCCACGACGCCATCTGGCCGCGTTTCTTCGGATTTAGACCGAAGCAAAATGGCGAGGGTTGGAAAAACGGCGACCGCTATGACGGCCGCGCCCACGAGTGCGTGTGCATTCTCGGGCAGCATGTCGCCCGTTCGCACGCCCAAATACGTCACCGCGACGACAAGCGGCAGCGTGGTGGCAGAAAAGAGCGCAAGCGGAAGCAGATCACGCTCGGGGAGCACGTGTTTGTAAAAGAGAACCGGAAGAACGCGGACGAATAGAAAGCCCCCGCAAAAGAGGACAAAGCGGGCAAGGCTCGCCGGACTAGTCACGAGTGCGGGCAGGTCGAATTCGACACCGCTCATTATGAAAAACAATGGAATAAAAAATCCGGAGCCGATTGAGGTCAGGCGATACTGGAGGATCTCCACCTTGGTCAGCATTGCGATCATCATTCCGGCCGTATAGGCGCCGAGAACCATCTCCATGCCGAGCTCATTGGCGAGCGAAATGAGCGCGAGGAGAATCAAGATCGAAATTCGGACCGGCAGAACGGAGCTATCGCCCATCCAGCGCGCGATCAGGCGCGACAGTCTCTCCGAGCGCAGGCTCCTTGCGAAAAAGATCGCTCCGATCGCGATTGCCAGAAAAGCCATGCTCAATAGCGTCTGATGCAAGTGCTGGTGCGCATGCGCCAGCACTAGCGGGGCCAGGATAACCGGGCCGAGTTCGCCGATAGCCGCCGCTCCGAGAACATAACGGCCAAAATCGCTGTCGAGGTCGCCGGTTTGGCGGAGAATAGGAATGAGGATGCCGAATGAGGTCGTCGGCAACACAAGCGCTACGAGCAAAGGCGCGCGCACCAGTCCCACTGTATAAAGCAATCCTATAAAAACACTGGTCAAGCCTAATGAAACGAGCCACGCGAGCGCGCCAAGACGAAGCGGCGCGACTCCAATTTTGTCTGCGTGGAACTCGTACCCCGCTTGGAAAAACAAGAATAGTAGGCCGAATACGCCGAGAAATTCAATGGCGCTCTGGCTCGTCACCCAACCGGCGCCACTTGGGCCGATCAATATTCCAAGCACCAATTCCAGGACAACCACGGGCGTTCGGATGAGCGCCGGCAATCGGGCGAGCAATGGCGCGAGAACAGCTATTAAGCCAATGATAAAAAGAGCATGAATCTCGCTCATGATCGTGGCTTTCGGCGGATCCCGGCGACCTCACGCGGCCGAATACGCGTCATTCTCGAACCTTCCTCGACCGGCATGCAATGGAATGGATGACGAGCCTGTTGAGAGCTAGATTGACGCTGCCGACGGATTTTGGCAACTCCGGGCTCCCATGCACGCAAGCCGGTAACGCCGGCGCACCGAGCGCAAGAGTTGCTGATTTCATTGTCGACCAGATGCCCCTTCCCTTCTTTCGGCGTCTTCCGAGATGGGCGAAGGCGAGCAGACGATGCGGCCGGCGTCGCCGGCACATGAGCGACCGACAGATATCGCCCGCGGCGGCGAGCTTGAGGCTCGGCAAACATAGGGGTTCCCGGCTCTCGCGTTCGCGGCCAGTTGACAGTTTTCACCTGCCGTATCAAATGATCGCGGCGGCCCCGCTCAAGAGGGCTGTTTACAGTCAGGTCAGGGAGGTCAGTATGTTCCATATAAGTTCCATACCAAAGAGTTCGGTTTTGGCTGCCGCCGTTTGTTTCGCCGCGGCGAGCGCCATGGCGCAGAGCACGGGAAAACTCACCGATCCTCAAATCGCCGACATTGCCTACACGGCGGGGCAGATCGACATCGAGCAGGCCATTGACGCGCTGAAGAAGGCGCACAACAAGGCGGTCCGTTCCTACGCCGAGGAGATGATCCGGGATCACTTGGCGGTGAATAACAAGGTGCTTGCCTTGCTCGACAAGCTGAAGGTGACGCCGGAGGGCAACGATACCAGCACATCCATGTACAAGGAGGCGCACCTAAAGCGGGAAGAGTTGCGGGCATTGAGCGGAACCGCCTTCGACAAAGCCTATGCCGACAACGAAGTCGCCTATCATGAGTCCGTCATTGGAGCGCTCGAATCGACGCTCATCCCCGCCGCGCAGAACGGCCAGCTCAAGAGCTTGCTGGAAACCGCCCTCAAGCTGTTCAAGGGGCATCAAAAGCGTGCCGAGCAACTCGTGAGCGAGCTGAAGTAGGCTCCGATGCCGGTTCGAGCGAAGATAAGGACAGGGGGAGCGCTGGCATTCCGCTTTGTCTCGCTCGCGTCTCCCTCGCGGGGTGGCGATCCGCAGGCGCATAGGATCGGAATAGACAAGCTGGAATTTGGACCGGCGCCCGGCGGGCCGCATGTGAATGACATCGTCGAGCGGACGAATTCCGACACCCCGCGGCATACGGCAACCGCGACGGACGGAAGCTTCGACGTCGATCTCCCGGCCGGAGCCGCGGGCCGGGCGATTTTGAAGCGGGCTGGCGGCGTGACCCACGTCCGCCGCTTCCATCCCCGAATGAAAGGACGGCTGGAAGTTGCTCCTTGATAGCGGGCGAGCCAGGAAGCATTACCATCGTTGCCGGCTGTGACCGGCGGCGAAGCTCATCTTAGCATGGCATTTTCCACGCCGCTTTTCGTCCACGCGCGGCACCTTGCGTGACTGCAAGCTTGGTGAGACGTCGATGCACCTGAGGCATCTTCATTATCTGCCTCTTAGTCCGCCGTTCTTTTCTATCCTCATAGGAATATTTCTCGTCTTGCTTGTGCTGGTCGAGGTGGGAACCCTGCACTACGCATACATGCGCCTAGGTATGAGTTCCCGTGCGGCCCTGCTTCTTCTTTTCGGTTCGCTGGTTGGCAGCTATTTCAATATCCCAGTCGCCGAATTGCCCGAGCAGCGGGTCTTGGGTGGGCAGGAGATCGAGTTCTTTGGGATGCGCTATGTGGTTCCGGTCTTAGTAGAATGACCCGGCACCGTGATTGCCGTGAATGTCGGCGGCGCGGTCATTCCCAGCCTGATGTCGTTATATTTGCTCGTCAAGAACCAATTGTGGATGCGGGGCCTTCTGGCGACTGCCGGCGTCGCTATCGCGTGCCACTTCCTGGCCCGGCCGGTTCCCGGTCTCGGGATCGCCGAGCCTGTGTTCATTCCATCCGTGACGGCGGCAGCCGTATCGTTGCTGCTCTCGCGCCAATTCGCCGCGCCGCTGGCCTACATCAGCGGCAGCCTCGGCACGCTCATCGGGGCCGACCTGCTCAATCTCGGCAAAATCCAGGGGCTTGGGACGCCGATCGCGTCCATCGGTGGAGCAGGAACATTCGACGGCATTTTTCTAACCGGAATCGTGGCCGTGCTTCTTGCAAGCTTCACTCGAAGCCCGGATCGTCCGAGCGCCAATTCCGGGCCCCGAAAGCCGCTGGCCCGGTAATTGGCCCTGGACGGACACCGGCATTTTTAGTCGTCTTTATTTTATTGGTCTGCTTCATCTTTCGAGACGCGGGCTTCGCGTGCTTCTCAAGTTGAGAGCAGGCTTTTGAAATGCGCGCCGGCACTCGCTTTAAGCGTCCTGCCCCGTCAACCTCAGCCAATCGTCCTCGCTGATCGCTTCAATGCCGAGTTCGGCCGCCTTCGCCAGTTTTGAACCGGCGCCAGGCCCGGCCACGACGAGATCGGTTTTTTTGGAGACCGAAGCCGCGACCTTCGCGCCGAGCCGCTCGGCCATCGCCTTGGCCTCGTCGCGGGTCATCCGTTAGAGCGAGCCGGTAAAGAC
>JBATYB010000399.1:0-7997 GCA_049673825.1 Methylocella sp.
CGAGCGCCTTGGCGCAGGCTTCCTTGGCGGCGAAACGCTTCGCATAAGACGCGGCCCGGCCCGCCCGCGCATCCGATTTAAGCCGCTCCGTCTCGGTGAAGCAGCGCCGGACAAAGCGCTCGCCAAAGCGCGCGAGCGAGTCCTCGATGCGCCTTATGTCGCAAAGGTCGTTGCCGAAGCCTATGATCATCTGTGCTAGGCCGTTCAAATGGATCCGAATCGCTCATTGGGTCCCGAACCGGGTAACGGCCGGTTCTCACTAATCAGCTGGCACGGAGCCAATGGACATTTTCTTTCTGCAACTCGCCATAATTTTTCTGCCTGGCCTTGTTTGGGAGCGAATCGACGCTCAATTCGGTCAGAAGCGGCTTCCTACCCAATTTGATGTTCTCCGCCGGACATTTGTTTTTGGACTGGCATCATATGTAGTGACCTATGGCCTATACCGGATCTGTGGCCTTTCCTTCGAATTTGTCGAGCCCAAGAAGGACATTACATTCCTGGGCACAGCCGCGTTTATTGAGATTTTTGTAACCATTGTTGTGGCGCTTGCGTGTTCGATCGTTTGGCTGTGCTTCGTCAATTTCAAGGTTTTGATGCGGTTCATGCAGCGCATTCGCGCGACAAAACGATATGGTGACGAGGACGTTTGGGATTTTACATTCAACGACCATGACAGAAACGTCGAATATGTGAATTTGCGGGATTTCGACAAGAAAATAGTCTATGCTGGATGGGTCGAGCGATTCTCGGACACCGATAAAGTCCGGGAATTGGTTCTCCGCGACGTCAATGTTTATGATTTCGAGGGAAATGAACTCTTTTCAACCCCCGAGTTTACGTCGCACGCCCAATGGACGATATCGATATCGAGTTCCCGGCCCAACCAGAGACAAATCAAGAGCGCTCCGATGAATAACTCTTCCCAAGACCGGCCTAAAGTCCAGCCGCTTGGACACCGGGGATACGAGAACAAAGGAGGACACAATCCTCCAAGCTCGCAGGTCACAACGCGGCCGCCGCCTGCTCCGATCAATCCCAAGCCATCTGGTCCACCAGCGCAACCGATCGGCAAGAGCAACAAATAGGGGCAGGCGCTGCCCTGGCGCGACGGGCACGGGACAAGGCTCATTTCGCCAGCCGCCGCCCCTCGTCCATCGCCGCCCGCATCTTGGCGATCGCCGCGTTAAGACCAATGAAGATCGCCTCGCCGATCAGAAAATGCCCGATATTGAGCTCGACGATTTCGGGCAAGCCCGCGACGATCCTGGCGGTTGCGAAATCGAGGCCGTGGCCGGCATGACATTCGAGCCCCAGGCCGCGCGCAACCGCCGCCGCCGCCTCGATCCGCGCAAATTCGTGTCCGGCCCGCTCGGCCTCCCCATGCGTGAGGGCGTCGCACCAGGCGCCGGTATGAAATTCGATCACCGGCGCTCCGATCGCGCGCGACGCCCGCACCGCCTCCAAGGATGGCTCGATGAACAAGGCGACGCGCACCCCGGCTTTAAGCAGCTCGGCGGTGACGATTTTCAGGTGATCGTGGCCGCCTATGACGTCGAGGCCGCCCTCGGTGGTGCGCTCGCTCCGCTTTTCCGGCACAAGACAACAGGCATGTGGCCGCGTATCGAGCGCGATCGCCACCATGTCGTCGGTTGCCGCCATCTCGAAGTTCAGGGGTTTCGAAATCTCCCGCTTGAGCCGCGCCATGTCCTCGTCGCGAATATGGCGCCGGTCCTCGCGCAAATGGGCGGTAATTCCGTCGGCGCCCGCTTCGATGGCAAGGAGCGCCGCGCGCACCGGATCGGGGAAGGCGCCGCCCCGCGCGTTGCGCAGGGTGGCGACGTGATCGACATTGACGCCGAGGCGAAGACGGGGCAACGCTTCCATTATCCGTTTACCCGCTCGACCTTGCTGACCACCGGCCGCGCCCGCAAATGCGAGATGATCGTGTTCAAATGCTTCAAATCATTGACCTCGACATCGATCGTCATTTCCCGGAAGTCGGCCGAAAGAGGTTTGATGACGATGTTGTCGATATTGGCCGCATGATCGCCGATCACGGTCGCGATCGTCCCCAAGGTGCCGGGCTCGTTGATCGCGGTGATGAGAAGCCGCGCCGGGAACAACTCATGGCGGCTCTCCTCGATGTCCCAGCGCACGTCGAGCCAACGTTCCGGCTCTTCATCGAAGGCGATCAGATCGGGAGATTGGATCGGATAGACGGTGATTCCCTCGCCGGGGGTCAGAATGCCGACGATACGATCGCCAGGCACCGCGCCGCCGTTCGGGGCGAAGCGGACCGGCAAATCGCCGCGCGAGCCATGAATGGGGATTGCGTTCTGGTTTTGCTTGCCGCCACCGGGGATCTTGAAGACCAGACTCGCCGCCTTCTTCATGCCAAACCAGCCGGCTTCCCCGCGCGCACGAGGGACGATCGGCTTGCGCTCTTCCATGAATTCCGGATAGACCGCCCGGACGACATCGCCGGAATACATCTCGCCGCGGCCGACGGCGGCAAGCAAATCCTCGATCGTTGTCCGCGCGAGCCTCGGCAGCGCGCTTTTCAGCTTGTCTTCCGTAAAAGCCTTGCCGGCCCGCTCGAAAGCGCGGGTGACGATCTGGCGTCCGAGGGCGGCATATTGGGCGCGAACGGCATCGCGGGTCGCGCGCCTTATGGCCGCGCGCGCCTTTCCGGTCATGACAAGGCCTTCCCACGCGGCCGGCGGCGTCTGGCCTTCGGCGCGCGCGATCTCGACCTCGTCGCCGTTTTGCAATTCGGACAACAGCGGCGCATGGCGGCCGTTGATCTTGGCGCCGACCGCGGAATGGCCGACATCGGTGTGAACCGCATAAGCGAAATCGACCGGCGTCGCGCCGCGCGGCAGCGCGATCAGCCGGCCGTTCGGAGTGAAGCAGAACACCTGGTCGTGAAAGAGTTCAAGTTTTGTATGTTCCAGAAATTCCTCGGGCGTGGCGCCCTCGGCGAGCAAGGCGACCGTGCGGCGCAGCCATTGGTAGGAGCGGCTCTCGCTCGTTAGAACCTCCTTGCCTTTGATGCGCCCATCCTTGTAGAGGGCGTGCGCGGCAATGCCGTGACGGGCGATATCGTGCATGAGCGCCGTGCGCACCTGAAGCTCGGCGCGCTGCCGGCCCGGCCCAACGACGGTCGTATGGATCGATTGATAGTCGTTTTGCTTCGGCGTCGAAATATAATCCTTGAAACGGCCCGGAACGACAGCCCATTTGGTATGCACGACACCGATGACGCGATAGCAGTCATCGACGTCCTCAACGATAACGCGGAAGCCGAAAATGTCGGACAGCTGCTCGAAAGCGATCGATTTCCGCTCCATCTTGCGCCACACCGAATAAGGCTGCTTCTGCCGCCCTTCGACCTTGGCGTCGATGCCTCTTGCGGCGAGCTCGGAGGTCAGCTCCTTCTCGATCGTGACGATGATTTTTCCGTTCTTCCTGCGCAGATCGTCGAGCCGCGCCGCGATCATCGCGTAGGCATCGGGCATGAGATGGCGAAAGGCCAAATCGTCGAGTTCGTCGCGCATCGTCTGCATTCCCATGCGGCCGGCGAGCGGCGCATAGATATCGAGGGTTTCCTCGGCGATCCGCGCCCGCTTGTCCGGCGCCACGAAATGCAGCGTGCGCATATTATGCAGGCGGTCGGCGAGCTTGACGAGAAGCACGCGAACGTCTTCAACCACGGCGAGCAGCAGCTTACGGAAGTTTTCCGCTTGCGCGGCGCGCTTCGAGACAAGGTCGAGCTTCTTGAGCTTGGTCAATCCGTCGACAAGACGGCCGATATCGCTGCCGAAAAGCTTGTCGATTTCCTCGCGCGTCGAATCGGTGTCCTCGATCGTATCGTGCAAGACCGCCGCGACGATCGTCGCATCGTCGACCTTCATGTCGGTTAGAATGGCGGCGACTTCGAGAGGATGCGAAAAATATGGATCGCCGGAAGCGCGTATTTGCGCTCCATGCGCCTTCATCGCATAGACATAGGCGCGGTTGAGCGCCACTTCGTCGGCTTGCGGGTTATAGCGCCGGACCCGATCGACGAGTTCATATTGCCGCATCATAATTTGGTCGGCCCGCGACAGGACGCGTCAGGTCATGCTCCGGTTTGAATTCGACCGGATCCTGCTCTTTGTCTCTTTAATTTTATCGCATGGTCCGGCCCGAAAAGGCCACAACTTGCCGGATCGGGTCATGCTTTAAGCAAGATTGCGTTGGCTTGGCAACGCCATCTGGCCTCGGCGGGCCATGTTGCCGCCAAAGCCCAGGTTCAGTCGCCCTCGTCCTCGGTGTCGGCGGGCGGGACGAGATCCTCGAGCCCTCGCAACAGATCCTCCTCGGTCATCCGGTCGAACTCCCCCACGGCATCGGATCCCTCGAGAGTCGAGGACAGCGCCGGCACGGTTTCGGCCTCGGGTTCATCCACCTCGACTTGCTTTTGCAGGGATTGAATAAAATCTTCTTTGAGATCCTCCGGCACCAAGGCGGACTCCGCGATCTCGCGCAGGGCAACCACAGGATTTTTATCGTTGTCGCGGTCAACCATTATCGGCGCCCCGGCGGCGATCATGCGCGCCCGGTGACTGGCGATCAGAACGAGCTCAAACCGATTTTCGACCTTGTCTACACAATCTTCGACGGTGACGCGGGCCATGCCATGCGCACTCCTTGTGAACCAGACCTGGATTAAACCCTAGTTATACTTTGTGCGATCGCTCTGGCAACTCTAAAATCAGGCGTGGGCCGCCGTGGATGGCGGGGCGAAGCCATCGTCCTAGACTCTCTCGCCTTCGGCGAGCGGGCGGGCCCTGGCCCTCGCAAGCGGCGGATCAAGACCCAGACCGCGCCACCCCCACCGGGACCCCCTCCGGCGCCGCGGCGCGCGGTTGACGATTAGCACCATCCGCATCCCCTATTTGGGGGGTGCGGAGGAAGCGGTTTCGTGACAATCAATCCCGGCGATGCGGGATTAGATGAGTTGATGCTGCTGACGATTGCGGCAAAATCAATTCAACACAAATTGCATCGCAAGAGGGAAATTTGGAGGTACAAAATGGATCGAAACGCATCAGGCCCATGGCCGGTTGCCGGTTTTCTAATGGCGACCGCACTGGCCACCACTATCTCCGGGAGCGCCGCGGCGCAGAGCCCGGCACCGAAGATCTTCAGTCGCAGTTCCGCGAGCGCTGCCCAAAGCTACTGGACTCCTCAGAGAATGGCAGCGGCCAAGCCTAAGGGGATACTGGCCTCCGGCGCGATTCAGCCTACGGCGACCCCGCTGGCCACTGGCGCGCCCGGCGCCGCCGGCGGTTTAATGCCGGGAGGACAGGCGATCAATAGATTGCAGTTCCCGTTATTGCAGTCGCCGTCGAGGCCGGCCGCGGCTCCCATACCGGCCGACGGTGCATTCCCGGGTCCATACACGACCTATCAATACGCCGGGAGGTACCTGCTATACCCGATCTCGACGATTGGGAAGCTCTTCTTCACGGAGCCGGGCGTCGGGAACTTCGTCTGCTCGGCGTCCGTGACCTACGGCGGTTCGGCCCTCAACATCGTCTGGACCGCCGGCCATTGCGTCGCGAACGGCGGACACTCCGCTTTCTATACGAACTGGCTTTACTGTCCCTCGTACGACTCCGCGCAAGGGGGCGTAAATCCGGCCGTCGGCTGCTGGAGTTGGTCGTTCGCGACCACGTCGAGCGAGTGGTTCACCAGCGGAACCCTCTCCCGGGATTACGCTATTATCGGCCTCCAGCCCAATGGGACGGTGAAAAACGCCAACGTCGCGACCGTCACGGGCGGCCTCGGTTTCGCCTGGAACTGGGCACGTGACCAGGCCTGGTTCTTTCTGGGTTACCCGGCAGCCTCGCCGTTCACCGGCGGAAAGGTCATCCTGACCGCCAGTGAGCACCGCTACGACGACTCCGGCCAGGGCAGCCCGCCGACCAACTCCTGGGGCAGCAACCAGACCCCCGGCGCGAGTGGCAGTCCTGGGATCTTGTTCTTCACCCTTAACGGTGGATATATTAACACCGACACCAGCTACTACTACACGAGTCAGGCCGGCCAGGAACTCCAGGGGCCCTACTTCGATAGTGAGGTCTGTAACTTTTGGAAGAGTAACACGGGTTATACGGGCACCTGTTAGCACTCGGTTCCCGGTTCTCGTCAGAGTCTGAGATCGGGCGCGCGCCCAATTATCGGGCGTGCGCCCAATTAACGGGTGAACCGGACCGTCGCAAGCATCTGGCCGGAGAGCCCGCCGAGCGGCGTGAAGCGGTACACGAAGGGTCCCCGGGCAACGTAATAGAAGGTGTTCGGCGCCAGCAATGTCTGATCCGTCAAGCGGAGTCCTTCTACCCCTCCGACTTGGACCGTCTGCGTTGTCAAACGCGCGAAATTTCGGGTCACTCCGCCGCCAGCAAGCCAGGCGTCCAGCGTTTGCCGCGACGCGTTGTCATACACATCGAGGGCAAACTGAGGCGGCTCCCGGTCTGCGATGGGGGAGTTCACCAGGCTGCCTTCCTTGAACCATACGCGGAGGAGCGGCGCCGGCCGCAGCTGCGGTTGATCGCGCGGCGTAACGACCGCGTAGTCTGGGGGATAACGCAGCTCGACGGAGTATTGATCGTTTCGATACGCTTGCCAGCCGGATGGACCAACGGTAGAGGTGGCAACGGTGGCGGCGCATGTTCCGGCGTTGGATGCGAGGAGGAGCATGGCCGCCGTTATCGCAAAGAAGCTGGGTTGCATTTGACTCTCCGTCCAGAAATTGGCACCGGATGCTCCATGGCCTCTCGGCACATGGTCCCGCCAAATTTGGCAAAATTTGCGCTTCATGACTAGGGCAATTCCGCGCGTGGTCGCTTTGCTGGCCACTTACAACGAGGAACGGTTCATTGCCGGTTGCCTGGAGCATCTTCTCCAGCAGCAGGTCGATGTCTACCTGATCGACAATTGCTCGTCGGACCAGACGGTCGCTATCGCAAGCCGCTTTCTGGGCCGCGGTCTGATCGGCATCGAGACCATTCCACGCACGGGGATGTACAGTTGGCGGCCGATTCTGGAACGCAAGGAGCGGCTCGCCAACACGCTTGACGCTGACTGGTTCATGCATGTGGATGCCGATGAGATTCGGCTCCCGCCGCGCACCGGCCGCTCGCTCGCGCAGGCCTTTGCCGAGGTGGCCGGCGAGGGGTACAACGCAGTGAACTTCCAAGAATTCACCTTTGTCCCCACTCAGGAAGCGCCGGATCATGATCACCAGGGTTTTCCGAAAACGATGCGGTGGTACTACCCCTTCTTGCCGTCGCCTGCCCCGCATCAAGTGAAAGCGTGGAAGCGGCAGCCCGGCCCGGTTGAATTCGCATGGTCAGGGGGCCACCAGGTGCGATTTTCGGGATTACGCATCGCTCCTCAATGGTTTCGGATGCGGCACTATCTCTTCCTGAGTGTGCCACACGCGGTTCGCAAGTATGTCGAAAAACGCTACGACCCGGCGGAGGTGGAAGCTGGATGGCACGGCCTCCGGGCCAGGTTGGGTCCGGAAATGATCAGGCTGCCTACCGAGGCGGAGTTGCGCCCCTATATCTGTGACGATCAGCTCGATCCGTCTAACCCGCGCGGCCAACACTATTTGTTTGATGCCGCATGGGCGGCGCGCCAAGAGAGCGGTTAGGCTTGTCGCCCAATACTTGGCCAATGATCGTCGTGAGGGTGCCATTGCTCGGGCCGGAGCCTGGCACGGCGGTGGTTCAACGCGCATTCGCGCATCCACCGCAGGCCGGAAGTGGACAACCCTCTCCTGCACGTCGAGGGTTTCGGCGAAACCGCCGAACCTGGTTCGTCCCTTGGGAATCGTTTGCGGCTCGAAACTCCCGGCGCGGTCGCGCATTCTTATTGACGCCCTCCCTTCGGATTGTCGGACAGCGCCAAAAGTGCCGCACCTTCGCCGCCCGCCCCATAGC
>JBATYB010000400.1:0-1846 GCA_049673825.1 Methylocella sp.
ACCCCCGGGACGCCCCCAAGCAAGATGCCGCGGCCGCCGTTCTGGCGCCGCAGAGCCACGCCCGCCGCCTCGATCGCGAGTCGCCCGGCGACTTGGCTCATCGGCGCGAGAAGCGGAAGGCCTTGACCGTCCGGCCCGGTTACGGTTTCATAGGCGACGGCGGTGCAGCCGGAAGCGAGCAACCCTTTTGTCTGCGCGAGATCGGCCGCAAGATGCAAAAATGCGAAAACAATCTGATTTTCGCGCAGCTTCGTCCATTCGCTCTCTTGCGGCTCCTTCACCTTGACGATCATTTCGGATTTGGCGAAAATTTCGGCGGCGGTGTCGACAATCGTGGCGCCGGCCGCCAGATAGGCCTGATCCGTGTCATTGATCCCGGCGCCGGCGCCGGTTTCGACGCTCAGCTCGTGCCCAGCGGCAACAAATTCGCGGACTGACTCCGGAGTCAACCCGGCCCGATATTCATGCTCCTTGATTTCCTTCGGCACGCCGATCCGCATTCGCCAGGCTCCAGATCAAAACGCCGGATATTCCCGATCGCCTTGGATGTGGTACGACTCATCATGAAAAACAATCCGGCGCTGGCGAGCGCCTCGATGCGGCGGAGTCAAAACCGGCGGGTGCCCCGCCTGTCGATTCGGCTGGTATGTGCGGTGCCGTTGGCGCGGGCCGGCAACCGAGCGGCGGGCGCAAGCCGATAGGAAAAAGGGGATTAGGAGCTACACATGACAGACACGACAATGACTAAGCAGATTCATCTGACGCGACGATCGCCCGCGTATTGGCGCGTGACGTTCGATCACCCGCCTCTCAACATTTTTGGGCCGGAAACAATCCCGCAGCTCAACGAGATCATCACGGCAGTAGAAACTGACGAGCGAGTTAAGGTTGTCCTCTTTGACAGCGCCGTCGATGGATTCTTCCTGACGCACTACAACTTCCTCGCGAAGCTTGAGGATTCGCAACTTCCCCCCGGTCCGACGGGCTTGCAACAACTTCCCGACATGCTTGTGCGGCTGAGTCGTGCTCCGGTCGTGTCGATCGTCTCCATTCGCGGCCGTGCGACGGGCGTCGGCAGCGAGCTTGCGCTCGCCAGTGACATGCGTTTCGCCAGTCGTGAGAAGGCGATTTTGTCGCAGTGGGAGGTGGGCGCGGGACTGGTGCCCGGCGGTGGCCCCATGGCCAGGTTGCCCCGTTTGATCGGACGCGGACGTGCGCTGGAGGTTCTTCTCGGAGCGGATGACATCGGCGGCGACTTAGCCGAGTTATATGGCTACGTTAACCGCTCGTTGCCTGACGCTGAACTTGACGCGTTCGTTGATGCTCTTGCTATCAGAATCGCGTCGTTCGACAAACAAGCAATCGCAGAGACGAAACGCCTGGTCGACCTGAATAGTCTGCCCTCCGACGCAGAGATCGCGCCCGAGTGGGACGCCTTTATCGCTTCGCTGGGGCGACCCGCAACTCAAGCGCGAATTCAAACTCTGCTTGAGCGCGGCTTTCACAAGCCGGGAGACGTGGAAACCCGGCTTGGATACCACGTCGGACTGCTCGGAGCTCGGTGACGAGATCCGCGCGGGAGTCCAGATCACGCGCTAGTCACGCTCCCGTCATCAATGACAACGAAATTCCAGCGGCCGTTAGGTCAAGGAGGGGATGTTGAGCTCGCAAGCGGAAGGACGAAGGCTGGCCGTCGTCAAACACGGAGCGGAGCCAAAACACGGCACGAAAAGCAATCCGGCCGCGGCGAAGCATATTCCGGCGCCGGTGGCGGCGGCGCCGGACGGGAGCGATCGCGCCGCGGTTTCGATTGAATTCGCCGCGCAGGCCGGCACGGTGCCAGGAG
>JBATYB010000401.1:0-7438 GCA_049673825.1 Methylocella sp.
AGCCAGGGCCGGAGCCGGTCGAGACGCTGAACGTCCTCCACCGCAAACGGGCGGGCACTGCGCGGACGCGTCAGATGCACAGTGGCGATGGTCCGCCCCCCATCGCCAATCATCGCTTCAAGACACCAGCAGGAATCGAGCGGAGCCTCTATTTCCCGGTACCAGTCACTCTCCAACCATCCCCGCCCTTGCCGATGCAAAGTCCAGCCGATCCCAATGGCCTCAAGGAGAGGTCTGTAAAGGGAGCCAATAATGTTCGAAGGATCATTTAAAAGCTCCCAGAAGCGCTCACGATAGAGCGCCATCTCCGGGTTTTCGGCATAGGCGCTGGTGCACGTGGCATCCGGTTCGAAAAAACCCATGCGCGACCAGCCGTGCGGAATGATCTCGTGCAGCACCGGCGTGACGGCGATCATCGCGCTCTCGGGCGGTAGCCCGAGGCAGCACAAGGTCTTGAGATGCTCGACCGCCCCCATCGGTCCCTCCGGCGTTGCCGCGCACCCGAAACGATAGCACCGGCCGCACCCCCTGAACAGGGGGCGCGGAGGAAGCGGATTTGTGATAATCAGCTCGGGCGAACGTTATTCCTAGAGAATAACTAATGTGGAGGAAACTAATCATGTCGAGACACGAAATATCCGAGCCTCACCGCCGCGATTGGCGAATGCTCTCTTCTGGCGCGGCGCTGCTGGCGCCGGCCGCCGTATTGTTGTTTGCTTGGCCCAGGCTGGCGGCCAACCTTTTTTCAGCCGGCTTCGCAGAGCAGATGTTCATGCCCCACGGGATGTGCTACTTGTGGGTGCCGCAGCTATATTTTCTGCACGTAAGCTCCGACCTCCTGATCGGGCTTTCGTACGTGGCGATCTCGTCGACACTTATCTATCTCATCTATCGCGCGCGCCACGACGTGCCTTTTTCATGGATCTTTGTGGCCTTTGGAGTATTCATCTTCTCCTGCAGCATTACCCACTTCATGGAAGTGTGGACGATCTGGAACGCGACCTACTGGCTTTCCGGCTATGTCAAACTTCTGACCGCGGCGTCTTCTGTGGCGACCGCCGTGGTGCTTCCCTTCCTCGTTCCCAAGGTTTTGATGCTGATTAAAGCCGTGAAACTCTCGGAGGAGCGAAGGGCGCAATTGGAGAGAGCCCACCAACCATGAGTTGGCGGAAGCCCGTGACGGGGGTTTTGCCCAGGGCGCGACGGACTTCCCGACCGGATGGGCATGTCGTGGTTGATCACCGCGCGCCGCGTGATCCCGTCGAGAAAGCAATCGGCGATCGGCGTGCGGATCGCGCCCTTCGCGGCCGAAAAGCTATCCGGCCGGATCATTGACCTCGCCGCGAGATGCGGTACTATCGTCACGCTGGAGATCGCGCCAAAATCCATACGATTTTACCGCTCTGGCACGAGTTGCGGCGGCGCCCTCGGATCGCGCCCGGGAACCCTGGTGGCCGCCTCTTTAGTTGCAAGCTGTTTCGTCCCGCGCGATGATGGGAGGACGCCATGCACAAGATCGCGATGACGATGGCTGCATCCGCCGCCATCCTCTGCCTGAGTTCCCTAGGCTGGAGCGCCAGCGCCATGACCGGTCCGGGGCCATCGAAAGCTCTCCCCGGCGCAACTGCCCCGCCGAGGCGGGAGGCCGCATGCCAAGGCTGGGGGCCTTATTGTCCGCCAGGCTACGTCCGCCGGTGCGGCCCATATCGGTGTTGGTGCCGCCCCTGCCGGTGACCGGTGACCCGCGAAACGGCGATGAATTCCCGGCTCATGCCGCCTTTTGTTTTGGGCGCACCTCGGCGGAATAATCCTCGATCAGCGCGCGGGACATCGCGCCCGGCGTGAATGTGTAGGGGCCTGCCCCGGAAACGGGGGTGACCTCGGCGCCGGTGCCGGAGACGAAACATTCCTCGAAGCCGCTTAGCTCCTCCGGCATGATGCGCCGCTCGATCACCTCGATGCCGCGCCGCCTCGCGAGGTCGATCACCGTGCGCCGCGTGATCCCATCGAGAAAGCAATCGGCGATCGGGGTGTGGATCGCGCCGTTCGCGGCAAAAAAGATATTGGCGCCGGTGCATTCGGCGACTCGCCCCTGCCAATCGAGCATCATCGCGTCGGCGTAGCCGCGCCGCTCGGCGCGATGCTTTGAGATGGTGCAGATCATATAGAGCCCGGCGGCCTTGGCGCGGGCCGGCGCGGTCATCGGATCGGGCCTCCGGTAATCGGCGATGTCGAGCCTGATGCCTTGCATTTTCTGCTCGACGTCGAACATGCTCGGCCAGTCCCAGACGGCGATGGCGACGTTGATGGTCGAGCTCGGCGCGGCGACCGCCATCATTTCGCTGCCGCGCCAAGCAACCGGGCGGACGTAGCAGTTTGGCAGATTGTTCCTATCGACGAGGAGCTGCTTCGCCTTGTCCAGTTCCGCCACGGAATAAGGAATCTCGAAATCGAGCAGCTCCGCCGAGGTTCTGAACCGCTCCGAATGTTCGGTGGATTTGAAAACGCGGCCGCCGTAGGCGCGCTCGCCCTCGAAGACGCAGGAGGCATAATGCAGACCGTGCGAAAGCACGTGAAGCTTGGCTTCCTTCCAGGCGACCAGATCGCCGTTCATCCAGATGAACCCGTCGCGCTGGTCGAATGGCAAAGCGGACATTGCTCACTCCTCGGCTTATGGCCGGGCCCGCGGTGAGTTTCGCGGAGATGCGCGGCCCTTGATGGTCCGCCTAATATGGCGGGGCGGAGACCGCAAAACCATGGGCGTTAGTGAAAAAACCGCCGCCGGGCGCGAGCTTGACGCGTGCGGATGTTCCTGAAATATGTCAACAGCGCTGACATAAAAGGCCGCGCTCATGAATCTGATAAGTGGAACGCGGGACTTTTCGCAAGGCACGCCTGAAAAGCCTCCTTTCGCGGCCCCCGCCGAACCGGGCGCGCCGATGTTCGAATTGATCGAGCTCATGTTTTTCGCCTATCGCGATTTTGCCGGCGACGCCGATCATCTCCTCGCGACTCTTGGGTTTGGCCGGGCGCATCACCGGGTGTTGCATTTTGTCTCCCGGCGTCCGGGTCTCACGATCGCCGAGTTGCTGGAGATTTTGAGAATCACCACGCAGAGTCTCAATCGCGTCCTCAAGGAATTGATCGGCCGGGACTATGTCGTGGCCCGCCCGGGCACGAAGGACCGCCGCCAGCGCCAATTGTTTCCAACCGCGCGCGGACAGGCGCTCGCGCGGGATGTCGCGCTTCTGCAGTCGAGACGTTTCGCGCGGGCGTTCCGGGAGCTTCCGGAGGGGGGGAGCGCGCGTGCGATCGATTTTCTCCTCGCCATGGTCGACGCGGGCAGGCGGGACAAGCCTGCCGCGATGACCGGCGCCGGTCCGGCCGCAAGCACCTTGGGACCGGACCGGTGAGCCAGGAATCGCATGGCTCATCGAATGGTTCTCCGGCGCTGGCCGCGCCGGCCGACGACGCCGCGCATCTTCTGATTGTCGATGACGACCGGCGCATCCGGGCGCTGTTGTCTCGCCTGCTGAGCGAAGAGGGGTATCGCGTCACGACCGCCGCCGATGCCGCGGAGGCGATGGCCCGCCTCAAGAGTCTTTCCTTCGATCTGATCGTCCTCGATGTCATGATGCCGGGCGAGGATGGTTTTTCCTTCGCGGCGCGGCTGCGGGCCGGCGCCACGGAACTCGCGCGCGTTCCGATTTTGATGCTGACCGCGCGGAGCGAAGCGGAAGACCGGGTACGCGGCTTGGAAACCGGGGCCGATGATTATCTCGGCAAGCCTTGCGAGCCGCGCGAGCTCGCCTTGCGGATCGCCTCGATCCTGCGCCGCGCGGCGCCGCGCGCGATCGCGGGACCGCCGGCTTTTGTGCGCTTTGGCGAATTCAGCTTCGATCTTGGCCGCGGCGAGCTGCGCCAGCGCGACGAGACCGTAAGGCTGACCGACCGCGAGCGCGAGATGCTGCGGCTTCTCGCCGAAAACGCGGGCGAAACGGTGGCGCGGGAAACCCTCGCTGGGTCCGGCGTCGCCGCCAACGAGCGGACCGTCGATGTTCAGATCAACCGGCTGCGCCGCAAGATCGAGCGCGACCCCGCCAATCCGCTGCATCTGCAAACCGCGCGGGGCGCCGGCTACCGCCTGCTGGTCGATCGCTGAAATTGTTTTACAGCGATCAGTGGCGCAGGCGCCCGCTGTTGATCGAATGCGGAAATAAGGCGAATATTCCGCTGTGCCCCGTGTGGCGCACGGCGCTAAGTTCCATAGAATGCCTAATTTTTGTCTTCACTGGCAGGAGCGATTCTTGAAGTGGATCAGCGCACGCGACCTAGAACAATGGTCCAAAGTCATTTCGGCTAGGGACGCTTTTCCTGCAATGGTTGCGGACCTGATCCGGGCGTCGGCACAGGACATCACATCGTTTCGTTTTCCGAGCGGCGACAAGGGACAGGTCCGAGGATTCGACGGCCATTTGGTAGCGGTCGGTTCGTCATCCTTTGTGCCGGACGGTGTGTCGATTTGGGAGTTCAGCGTCAGCGAGGGCGTTCGCAAGGCGGACAATGACTATCAAAAACGCATTACTGAGCTCGATCCTGAGGAGCGGATAAACGTTACCTTCGTTTTTGTGACGCTTCAGACGTGGGATAGCCCCAGACAAAAGCTCGAAGACTGGGAACAGGTCAAACGCGAGAAAAACGAGTGGAAAGACGTCCACTTTATAGACGGCATGAAGCTTGAGCATTGGCTTGATGAACATCCTGCCGTTGCAGCGCGCTACGCACGATTTGAACTCGGTCTATTCCCGCAGCTTGGTGCGCGTAGTGTGGACGAGTTCTGGCATGAATACTCGAACCTTTTTGAGCCGACCCTTACGGAAGAGGTCTTGCTTTGCGAACGCGAAAATCTAACAGAAGATTTGCTTGTTCAGCTAGGCGGCCAAACATCCAAAATTAAAATTATGGCTGATTCCCCCGATGAGGTCATCGCTTTTGCGGTGGCGGCGATTCGGAAGGCCGATCCACAAAGAAGGCTCTATCTTGAAGCTCGAACGCTCATCATTGACAGAGAAGAGGCCGCGCGGCTGCTGGCGGCAAAGCGTGGCCTTATTTTTTTCCCGCGTGGCCAAGCACGAAATATCTCCGGGCCTTTGGCGCAGTCCGGGCCGACGTTAGTCGCTATGGGGGCTGATGAGCCGAAGCAAAATTATCAAGTATTGCCGCGCCCATCGAGAGGTAACCTCGGCAAGGCAATCGCCACAATGGGTTTCGAAGAAGACAGGGCCTATGACCTCGCCCGAAAATGCGGACGGAGCGTAACGATTCTTCGTCGCCGAATTCCGGGAGGTGGGGCATCTAACCCTGAATGGATGACAGAGGGCAGAATACTGCTTCCTGCGCTTCTTGCTGGAGGTTGGGATTCGCAGTCGGTTTTGGATCGAGAAGTCGTCAGTGCGCTGGCTGCGAGCAAATCTTATTACGAATACGAGGCGGACATACGGAAGTTCAAGCGGATGCAGGATTCTCCGCTGGATCAGGAACAAAATATCTGGAAAGTAAGGGCACCTGTCGATGCCTTCGATTGCATTGGGCATCTAATCGGGGGTGACGATCTCGATAGGCTCGAAGCAGCGGCAACTGCTGTTTTTTCTCATATCGAGCCAATGCCAGATCCCAACGAACCGTTTCGTCTTGAGTCTCGGTCACCCGCAAAGCACAGCGAGTGGTTGCGCGATGGCCTTGCGACCACACTCCTCTTAATCGCCGTCCTCGCTGAGCAAGCCGATCTCGTTATTCCTGGACGGTCAGCACAGGCTTTTGTCGACGACATCGTACGGAGCCTACCTGGACTATCGAGCGATCATCGAGTGCTTGTGAGCCTTAGACAGCAACTTCCGCTCCTGGCGGAGGCTGCACCAGGCCCTTTGCTTTCGGCCCTCGAGCGCATGCTCGAGGGGGAAGGGACGGCGATTAGGCCGATATTCGCCGAAGCAACAAACTTTCTCTCGCCTAGCAGCCCGCATATGGGTCTTCTTTGGGCGCTTGAAACTCTTGCCTGGGATCCGGCTCATCTGCGGCGCGTAGCGCTGATTTTGGCAAAATTGGCCCGCATTGATCCTGGTGGGCGGCTGTCGAATCGACCAATTGGCAGTCTTCGGTCGCTCTTCCTTTCATGGACGCCATGCACGAATGCGTCGCTCAGGGTGCGTCTCGCGGCCCTAGATGCGGTTATCTCACGGGAACCTTGCATTGGCTGGGAACTCATTGTGAAGCTCCTTCCAAAGGACCACGACACTTCCGGTCCGACAGCGAAACCGCGTTTTCGCGAAGCGAGCGCCTCAGAACGCGAAACACTGACTTATGGTCTTATTTGGGAGAGTCAGCGTGAGATCGTGTCAAGGGCGCTGGATCTCGTCGGGAATAATCCATCACGCTGGACAACAATTATCCAGCAGCTCAGCAATTTCGAACCACCTCTACGCACCCGTGCACTTGAACTAGTTGACGATTTTCTGGGCAGGACAACGGACGGAGGTCGCTACGAAGTGTGGGCAGCATTGCATGACGAACTCAACAAACACATAACGTTCGCCAAAAGCCAATGGGCTCTTCCGCCCAGCGAACTGGCGCAATTTGAAGATATTGTAAAGCGCTACCAACCGTCAGACCCGATCGCGAGTGAGGCATGGCTATTTGATGACTGGTCACCTGACATCCCTGGCAAGCTCGATAGCGATGGTGGAGTCATTAATTTTCGTGATGATGTCGTTGAGACCGCTCGCCGAGAGGCTATTTGCAAAGTATTGGATCACGGCGGAACCGACGCTGTGCTGGCGCTAGCTGGCCGCGTGCGGCTACCGCAATTTGTTGCTACAGCTGCAGTCGCTGTCGCCAATGATTTGTCCATTCCAGAAACCTTGGTAGTGAGAGCGGTTGGTCGCAGCATGGAACTTGATCACTTTGCTGCTGTCACGTCGTCGGTAGCGGTGACTAAGTTCGGGGATACCTGGATTGAAGAATTTAGGCGGCTTGCATTTTCGCAAGGCTGGAGCGCAGATTCTATTGCAATGCTCCTCGCTCTTTGGCCCGACGATCGAAACACTTGGATCTTCGTAACGAGCTTCGGCCCAGACTCTGAAGCGAGCTATTGGCGCCGTAAAACGTCGTGGATAGTTCAAGGTGATAGGGAGGATGTAATATATGTCGCCCGACAGTATTTGAAGGTCGGCCGGCCAACTGCCGCGCTGGACGCGCTCTACCATAGAATTTCCGAAGTGCCAGTCGATCTCGTGTTCGAGCTTCTTGATGCGGCTATCGGCGAATTGAACGCACGGAATGTGGCTATCGACAACATGTTTGGCTATCATCTCGAACATGTTTTCAAGAGTCTGGAGGCACGGGATGATGTGCCGAAAATTGATATTGCCCGGCGTGAGTA
>JBATYB010000402.1:0-15406 GCA_049673825.1 Methylocella sp.
GTTTGAGTGCGGACAGGGTCCATCGAATTGACCAGAGGTTGGCTACGAGTGCATTTTCCGGTCCTGGAAATGCGTTTGAAAACGGGAGTTTTCGAAAATGTGCGGTGCCATTTATTGCAATCATGGCGTTACAAGGCGCGGCGCCCTGAAAGCAGCCGCCGGAATTGCCGTCGCGGCAGGTGTTGACTGCGCCAGCGCGAGGGAGGGGGGCGCCGGACAGCCGAAGCCCAACGCGATCGGCGCCGATGCGGCGCTGCGCCGCCTCATGGAGGGCAATGCCCGCTATGTTGCCAACAAGCCGGCCAATAGGGATTTATCCGCCGGACGCGCGGCGAGGACCAGGTCGCAATATCCGATTGCCGCGGTCCTGAGCTGCGCGGATTCGCGCGTCGCCCCGGAGTTTGCGTTCGACCAAGGACCCGGCGATCTTTTTGTTGTCCGGCTCGCCGGCAATTTCGCCAATGACGATGGGCTCGCCAGTCTTGAATTTGCAGTGAAGTTTCTGGGCGTGCCGCTCGTCATGGTGCTCGGACACTCGAATTGCGGCGCTATCGGCGCCGCGATCAAGGTGGTCGAGGACAATGCCGAGCTGCCGGGACATTTGCCCGGTCTCGTCCGGTCGATCAAACCCGCGGTCGAAGCCGCGAAAGCGAAGTCGCCACGCGATCTTCTCGCGGCGGCGATCACCGAAAATGTCGCGCTTAACGTGAAACGGCTCGAAACCGCGGAACCCTTGCTCGCGAGTTTCGCGCAAACCAAACAGGTGAAGATCGTTGGCGGGGTTTATGATCTCGCCAATGGAAAAATTGGTCTCTTGTCCTGAAGCGGGCGTCGCAAAAGCTCTACTTGCGGCCGAATAGTTTCTCGACGTCGGCGAGCTTCAATTCGATATAGGTCGGGCGCCCGTGGTTGCATTGGCCGCAGCCCGGCGTGCGCTCCATCTCGCGCAACAGCGCGTTCATTTCATCGCCGCCGAGACGGCGGCCGGAACGCACCGAATGGTGGCAGGCCATCGTCGCGAGAACGTGATCGAGCCGCTTTTCGAGCGGCGCGACGGCGCGATCATCCTCGCGAAGCGCCGCGGCGAGATCGCGAACGAGAGGCGCCGCGTCGCCGCGTTTCAACAAAGCGGGCATTTCATGCACCGCGACCGCGCCCGGGCCGAAAGGCTCGACAACGAGACCGAATTCCGCGAGAAGCGGGCCCGCGTCCGCGATCCGTTCAACATCGGTTTGTCCCAGCTCGACGATCGCCGGAATGAGCAGCGCCTGGCGCGCGACGTTGTTGCCCGCGCGGGCCTCCTTCAGGCTCTCGTACACAAGCCGCTCATGCGCGGCGTGCTGATCGACTATGACGATGCCATCGCGGGTCTGGGCGACAATATAGGTATCGTGGATCTGCGCCCGCGCCGCGCCGAGCGGCGATTCGATATCGTCTGGCGCGGGTTGCCGCTCATGCGCGCGCGTATCGGCGGAAAGCGTCTCGCCGACGAGCGCAAGATCGCCGCAACCTTGCGCCTCGCCCTCGGCAAAGCCCGGATAGGCCGGAGACTGTCGCCAATCCCAAGCGGCGGCCGGCCCGCGATATGCGGGTGCGCCGCTCTGGGGGCTCGCGCGCCGCGCGAGGAAATCGCGCGCGCTGGCGCCAGTTGCCGGAGTCGCGCGATGGAGGGCGGCTTGCAAGCTCTGTTTCAAGGCGCCGATCAGAAGCCCACGCACCAGGCCGGAATCGCGAAACCGCACTTCCGCCTTGGCCGGATGCACATTGACATCGACCTCGCGCGGATCGCACAATACAAACAAGACGAGCGCCGGATGGCGGCCTTGGGGCAGATAATCCATGTAGGCCGCGCGCATGGCGCCGGACAAAAGCTTGTCGCGGACCGGCCGCCCGTTGACAAAGAGATATTGCGCCTGCGCATTCGCCTTGTGCCAGGTCGGAAGCCCGGCGTAGCCTTCGAGCGCGATCCCTTCCCGCGCCGCGTCGATGCGGAGCGCATTGGCGCGAAACTCCTCGCCGAGGACATCGGCCAGCCGGCTAAGCAAAGCGTCGTCGCCCTCGGCCCGCGCGAAATAATCGAAGCCCGCGGTCTCGGTGCCGGCAAAAGTGAAGCGAACTTGCCTGTTCGCCATCGCGAGGCGCTGCACGGCATCGGCGCAGGCGCGGGCCTCCGCGCGGTCGCTCCTTAGGAATTTCAACCGCGCCGGGGTCGCGGCGAAAAGATCGCGGACCTCGACCTTTGTTCCTTGCGGCAGGCCGCAGGGAGCGAGAGCGTGTTTCTTGCCCTGATCGACGCGGATGGAGAATCCGTGCGGCGCGCCTTCCGCGCGGGAAAAAATGTCGAGCGCCGCGACGGAGCCGATCGACGGCAAGGCCTCGCCGCGAAAACCGAGCGTCGCGATTTGGGAAAGGTCGCCTGTCGGCAGTTTCGACGTCGCATGGCGCTCGACCGCGAGGCCGAGATCGTCCCCGGGCATCCCACCGCCATCGTCGATGACCCGGATGAGCCGCCGGCCGCCCGATTCGATCACGACGTCGATGCGGCCCGCGCCCGCGTCGAGCGCATTCTCGACGAGTTCCTTGACGACGGCGGACGGCCGCTCGACGACCTCGCCCGCCGCGATGCGGTCGATGAGAACGGGATCGAGACAGCGGACCGGCATGGCTCATTTCACCAAGGACGGTTGGAGCATTTCACACCCAAGTTGCCTCGAACTGGACACGGGCGCTTGCCCGGTTAAAACCGCGCAGGCGCGGCCCCGCCGGGCGAACGGCAAAATCAACAGCCGCCCTTGAGGGAAAAATCAACCATCAACCCGCTATCCTTCGGCTTATCCGCAACTTTCGGGCCGGGCGCGGCCATCTGTCTCGCTTTAGCCATTGCGCCCAAAAAAACTTTATTCGCCCCGTTTCTGTTGCTAGAAGACTGGCATGGCTCCCGTCCCCGATCTTCATTTGCTCCGAATTATGGGCCCGGCTCGCGTCTGAGCGCCAAAGCCGCTTGGCTTGCCGTCCGGTCCGGCCGGGAACCATTTTTCGATTGGTCATCGGCGCGGATTTGCGGCTCTGGAGCAGGCCTGAAACAAGCATGGACAAACAAACGACCGGCGCGGGCGGCGAGAGGCTTGCGGAAAACCCTCCCGATTATTCAAAGAGCCTTTTCCTGCCGCGCACCGATTTTCCGATGCGCGGCGGCCTGCCGAAGAAAGAGCCGGAGCTGCTCGGCCGCTGGCAAGAAATAGGCCTTTACGAACGTCTCACCGAGGCGGGGCGGGGCAAGCCGAAATTCGTCCTCCACGACGGCCCCCCTTATGCCAATGGCAACATCCACATCGGCCATGCGCTGAACAAGATCCTGAAGGACTTGGTGACCCGCTCGCAGCGGATGCTCGGCAAGGATTCCGACTATGTGCCGGGCTGGGATTGCCACGGTCTGCCGATCGAATGGAAGATCGAGGAAAATTATCGCGCCAAGGGCAAAAACAAGGATTCCGTCCCGATCAACGAGTTCCGCCGCGAGTGCCGCGCCTTCGCCGAGCATTGGGTTGGCGTGCAAGCGCAAGAATTTCAGCGCCTCGGCGTGACCGGGGATTGGGAGCATCCCTATTTGACGATGAGCTTTCCCGCCGAAGCCCAGATCGCGCGGGAGATCATGAAATTCGCGGCCAACGGGACGCTTTACCGCGGCTCGAAGCCGGTGATGTGGAGCGTCGTCGAAAAAACCGCGCTCGCCGAGGCAGAGGTCGAGTACGAGGATATCGTTAGCGATGCGATTTATGTGGCGTTTCCTGATGAATCCTGGGAGTGCGATGCGGCCGGGAACCCTATGTTTCTATCGGGCGCTGACCAGATTCAAAGCTCTGATTATGGTCGCGTGTTTATAGTGATTTGGACAACGACTCCTTGGACGTTGCCCGCGAACAGGGCAATCTCGTTCTCTCCGAAAATACAGTACGGCTGCTATCGAGTTACTTCCACTTCATCGGCAATCTCGGTGCAAGAAGGTCAGGTGTATATCATCGCTGACAGCCTAGCCGCCAATGTCTTCAAGGCGGCACGGGTAGATGCTTTCGAGCGTGAGGGTGCCTTCAATCCGAACACTAGTGTTGTTTGCGCGCATCCGCTCAAGAAGACGATCTCGGGCTATGACTTCAAAATTCCTCTTCTCGACGGCGATCACGTCACCGACGACACCGGAACGGGCTTCGTCCATACCGCGCCCAGTCATGGCCGCGATGACTTCGATATTTGGATGGCGAACAAAGCTCGTCTCGAAGTGCTCCGCATCGACACGCGCATCCCCTCTACGGTTGATGCCGATGGTTTTTTCACCGATGAAGCGCCGGGTTTCGGGCGTCGCGACACGGGTGGTCATCCCAACCGCATCATCGACGACAAAGGCAATGAGGGCGATGCAAACGAGGCCGTCATCAAGGCCTTGATCAAAGCTGGGAATCTGCTCGCGCGGGGCAAATTAAAACACCAATATCCGCATTCCTGGCGCTCGAAAAAGCCGGTCATCTTCCGCAACACGCCGCAATGGTTTATCGCGCTCGACAAGCCGATTGATTGGATGGTCGTCGGAGTTCCTGATCGCGGCGATACGATTCGTAACCGCACTTTGCACGAAATCACTAAAACACGCTGGTATCCTCCCGCTGGCGAAAACCGCATCACCGGCATGATCGCAAGCCGCCCGGATTGGGTGGTCTCGCGCCAGCGCGCGTGGGGCGTGCCGATCGCCATCTTCGTCAACAAAGAAACAAACAAAATCCTTATCGACGAGAGGGTCAATCAGCGCATCGCTGACGCTTTTGAAAAAGAGGGTGCGGATGCATGGTTCAAGGACGACGCGAAAGTGCGCTTTCTTGGACCTCATTTAATAGAGAAGCTCGTAGTTTGTGAATACCTTTTTGAGCATTATTCTTTCACCGACTTAACTAAGGATGAGAAAAAGGAACTGGATAAGTACGAAAAAATCGACGACGTTCTCGATGTCTGGTTCGATTCGGGCTCGACCCATGCCTTCACGCTGGACGATCCAAAACACTTTCCGGGCCTAGCGGGCATCCACCGGCTGCGCGACGGCGGCCAGGATGAAATCCTATATCTCGAGGGCTCGGATCAGCATCGCGGCTGGTTCCAGTCCTCGCTGCTCGAATCCTGCGGCACGCGCGGGCGCGCGCCTTACGACGCGGTTCTGACGCATGGCTTCGTTCTCGACGAGAAGGGCCAGAAGATGTCGAAATCCGCCGGCAACGTCGTGGCGCCGCAAAGCGTCATCAAGGATGCGGGCGCCGATATTCTGCGGCTCTGGGTGGCGGCGTCCGATTATTCCGACGACATGCGCATCGGTCCGGAAATATTAAAGACCTTCGTCGAGACCTACCGGAAACTCCGCAACACGATCCGCTGGATGCTCGGCTCGCTCGCCCATTACGATCCGGCGAAAACGACCGGCTTCGAGGCGATGGGCGAGCTCGAAAGACTCATGCTGCATCGCCTCGTCGAACTCGATGGCGAGATCCGCGAAGCCTTTGAGAACTTCGACTATAAGCGCGTTGCCGCGCGCTTGACGGCCTTCCTCAACACCGATCTTTCGGCCTTTTATTTCGACATTCGCAAGGACACGCTCTATTGCGAACCGCCTTCGAGCGAAAAGCGGCGCGCCGCGTTAGAGGCGATCGAGCGGATATTTCGCAGCGTAACCTTGTGGCTCGCGCCGGTCCTGGTCTTCACTTCGGAAGAAGCGTGGCTCGCGCGTTATCCCGAAGCGGTCTCGGTGCATCTCGAAGCATTCCCAAAAATTTCGTCCTCGTGGCGCGACGAAGCGCTTGCCGAGAAATGGGAACAAATCCGCCGCGTCCGTTCGGTGGTCACCGGGGCGCTGGAGATCGAGCGGGCGCAAAAGCGGATCGGTTCCTCGCTTGAGGCGGCGCCAAGGGTCTTTGTCACGGACGCGGGCTTGCGCGCCGTTCTCGAAACAATCGATTTCGCCGAAGTCTGCATCACCTCGAATATCGCGATCGAGGCCGGAGAAGGACCAATCGGCGCTTTCCGGCTCTCCGGCGTGCCCGGTGTCGCCGTTCTGCCGGCCCTGGCCGAAGGGAGAAAATGTGCGCGATCCTGGAAAATTTCCCCGCTCGTTGGCAGCGATCCGGAATTTCCCGATGTGAGTCCTCGCGATGCGCGGGCTTTGCGGGAATTGCGGGCCTTGGGGCGATGGTCGTGAGGCCGCGGCGTCTCGGCTTATGGGTGATGGGCGGCACGCTCGCCGCCGACCAGGCGAACAAGCTTTGGCTTATCTTTGTCTATGGAATCGAAGCGCGCCAGCCGGTCCGCCTGACTCCTTTCTTCGATGTGATCTATGCTAAAAACCCCGGCATCTCGTATTCCCTGTTGCGCGCGCAAAACGGGATGGAGCGGCTTGGCCTGCTGATCGTTACGCTTGCGGCGACGGCCTTCCTCGGCCTCTGGCTATGGCGCGCGGGGACGAAAACCGCCGCCTTGGGTCTCGGTTTTATTGTCGGCGGCGCGCTCGGCAATGCCTACGACCGTCTTGCCTACGGGTTTGTCGCCGATTTCTATCATTTTCATGTCGGGTCGTTCTCCTGGTATGTCTTCAACCTGGCGGATGCCGCGATCGTTGCCGGCGTCACGCTCCTGATTTGCGATTCCATTGCCCCGGCAAACAAGTCCCAAGAGATCAAGCGCGCCCCCGGGGAATGACGTTTTATTGCCCGCCGGCCGCCTCCAAAAAGCCCTGAACGCGGATAAAAGGACAAGGGTAGGGGCGTATGCAGATTTTGGACATCGCGGAATTGCAGAGCATCTCAAAAATTTTGCGGAGCGTCTCGAGAATGAAGAGGCTGGACTTTATGACCCTCGACATGGTGTTGCGGCATAGGCTTGGCTTGGCGACAGCCGTGGCCGCTTTCCTGTCCCTAGCGGGATTTTCCGGCGCGACGCCGGCGCGGGCGGAGGAAGACACCAATATGTTCAATTCGGTGCTCGGGTTCGTCGGCATGCAGTTCAACAAGGAGCAAGACTCGATCGATTACCGGGCCAGGCCCCCGATCGTCGTTCCGCCGCAAACCGATCTGCCGCCGCCGAAAGAGGCTGTACGCGGCCCCGCTTGGCCAAAAGATCCCGATGTTGCCGCGGAGCGCCGCGCGGCGTTGGATTCGCGAAGGCCCGCGCCGCAGTTGACGCCAAATTCGCGGGGCGAAATGTCTCAGACGGAGTTGCGGCAAGGCCGCGGCCCACTGCCCTCGGATGGCCCCCCCGACGAATGTGGGGCGGGCGTCGGGACGCCGCTCTGCCTCTCTACGCCTTGGAAATTTCTGAAGTCCGTCGTGACCGGCTTTCACTCGGATACCGTTCAGCCGGGACCGGAGCCGCCGCGCAAATATCTGACCGAGCCGCCTCCTGGCTACAGACAGGCGACAGGGGTCACCAAGGCAACCATCGAAGCGCCGAAAGACCAGCCGGACGCCGCCGATCCGGGAGCCTTTATCCGATCGCAGGGTTCCAAAACCCCGGTCGACAATTGACCCTGCTGGCTTGAACGGCGGATTGCATCCAGACGCCGGGCACGCGCCGGAAGCCGCTGAACCGGCGCGGCCGGATAAAACTTTGCCGCTTTTTGAAATTCCATCCTATATTTGGACAAACCCTGCGTTTTGAGATACGGCGAACGGCCAACCGGTACTCGCGCGCGTTTCCTCGACAGCGATGGGCCGCCTTTGAAAGCGATAGCTGGAATGTCTGTTGGTGAAACCGCGGCGGCGCGGGAGAGCGTCTTTCTAAACTCTTCGGCGCCAGCGCAAGGCAAACCGGCGGGGCCGGCGATTACGCAGGCAAAGCTCGCAAATGGCCTGGATATCGTCGTCATCCCAGATCGCCGCGCGCCCGTCGTCACACATATGATATGGTACAAGAACGGCTCCGCCGACGATCCGCCGGGCAAGTCCGGCATCGCGCACTTCCTCGAACATTTGATGTTCAAAGGCACCAAGGCCAATCCGCAAGGCAAATTTTCAGAGCTTGTCGCGGATCTCGGCGGCCAGGAGAATGCCTTTACATCCAATGACTATACCGCCTATTTCCAGCGCGTCGCCAGGGAGCACTTAGGCGTCTGCATGGAATATGAGGCCGACCGGATGAAGAACCTTGTCCTGACTGGCGAGGTGGTTGGGACCGAGCGCGATGTGGTGCTCGAGGAACGGCGGATGCGCACCGATTCCGACCCATCCAATCAGCTCAATGAAGCCGTGCAGGCGGCGCTGTTTACGCAGCATCCCTACGGCAAGCCGATCATCGGCTGGAGCCATGAGATCGAAAGCCTCGAACCGGCCGATGCGCTCGCCTATTATGATCGTTTCTATACCCCCGAAAACGCGGTTCTCGTCGTGGCCGGCGATGTAGACGCAAAGGACGTCATCGGCCTCGCGGAAAAATATTACGGTCTCGTTGCCGCCCGTGGCGAGCCGCCGAAGCGGTTTCGTCCACGCGAGCCCGAGCCGCGCGCGCATCGTCTCGTGACGCTCTTTGACGAAAAGGTGGAGCAGCCGTCGCACCAAAGCGTCTTTCTGGTGCCGTCCTACAAGTCGGCCGCGCCCGGCGAGGCCGAGGGGCTTGAGGTTCTCGCCCATCTGCTTGGCGGCGGCCAGACGAGCCTATTGTTCAAGGCGTTGGTGATGGACGGCAAGCTCGCGGTTGCGGCCGGGGCGCATTATCAGGGCACGGCGGTCGACGACACGCGTTTCTACGTCTTCGCGGTCCCCGCGAAGGGCGTCGGCCTTGCGACTATCGATGCGGCGATCGATGCCGCGATCGCCCGCGTCGCCACGCAAGGTGTCAATGAGCCGGAATTGCGGCGCGCCAAAACCCGTCTCGTCGCCGAGGCAGTCTACGCCCAGGATAATCAGGCGACGCTGGCGCACTGGTATGGTGCCTCGCTCGCGGCGGGCCTCGGCCTCGAGGATGTCGCGCAATGGCCCGAGCGGATCGAGGCAGTCACGCCTGACGACGTGAAAAAGGCTGCGCTCTGGCTCGACAAGCGGCGAAGCGTGACGGGCTTTCTCTTGCCGGCTGAATCCTACCCCGCCTCGACTGGCGCGGACGCGATCGACTCCCGCGCGCTCTGAACTCGTTTTTGCGCGCGCCGTTGCTTGAAATACTTGGTCTTTGGATAACGACATGACCGCGCTTGCCGCCGCCGAAACCCCCTCACGCGCATCGACTGTCCAGAAGGTCGTCTCCAACGGCGGCGTCGAGGCTTGGCTTGTCGAGGACTACGCGGTTCCCCTCATCGCCCTCGAATTCGCTTTCAAGGGCGGCGCCACGCAGGATCCGATCGGCAAGCCCGGCGCCGCCACGCTTCTTTCGGGCCTCCTCGACGAAGGGGCTGGAGCCTATGACTCGGAGGGCTTTCATCGCGCCCTTGACGAGGATGCGATCGAAATGTCGTTTTCCGCCGACCGCGACATTCTGACCGGACGCATGCAGAGCTTGTCGCGGAATTCGGCCCGCGCCTTCGCGCTGCTGCAACTCGCCGTAACGGAAGCGCGTCTCGACGCGGAATCCTTCGAGCGGGTGGTGAGCCAGATCGCCGCCGGTCTGAAACGCGAGGCGAACGATCCTGACTTCGTCGCTGGCCGAAGCCTCCGGGCATTGGCCTATCCAAACCATCCCTATGGCCTGCCTGTGCGCGGCGATCTTTCGTCTCTGCCCACCCTGACGCGCGACAACTTAATTGAGATGCGTGCCGCGACGTTTGCGAGAGACAATTTGAAGATCGCCGCCGTCGGCGCGATCGACGCGGCAACGCTCGCGGGCCACCTCGACGATGTGTTTGGCCGGCTGCCGGAAAAGGCCTCTCTCATTTTAGTCGCGCCCGCCGCTTTTTCCGGCACGGGCACGCGTCATGTCGACCCTATCGACGTGCCGCAATCGACGATTCGCTTCGGCCGCGAGGGGCTCGCCCGCAGGGACCAGGATTTCATCCCTGCGATGGTCGTCAACCATATTTTGGGCGGCGGCATTTTTTCGGCGCGCCTGTTTCGCGAGGTGCGCGAGAAACGCGGGCTGGCCTATTCGGTCTATTCGCAGCTTGTGACCTACGATCACGCCGCCATGTTTTACGGTGGCACGTCGACCAAGAACGAGCGCGCCGCCGAATCGATGGCTGTCATCGAGAAGGAGATCTCGAGCCTTTCGGATTTTGGGCCGACAGAGGAAGAACTCGAAAAGGCAAAAAAATTCCTGATCGGCTCCTATGCGCTGCGTTTCGATACCTCGACCAAGATCGCCGGCCAACTTGTCAAATTGCAATCGGAAGGTTTCGGCGTAGAATATCTCGATGCGCGCAACAAGCTGATCGCCGCCGTGACAATGGAAGACGCCAAACGGGCGTCAAAGCGCCTTTTCGGCGACGCCAAGCTCCTCGTCACGGTCGCTGGGAACCCGCAGCGCGTATGAGGAGAAGCCGGGGCCCCAATCGTGTCCGAGGTTCGCTCATTAACTGGGGCTCGAAGAGCCGGCCCGAGGGCGAGGAAACCAAAAAGGTGCGAACAAACCCCGGGCGGTTCGAGTTTTTCAGTGTACCGTGTGGTTGATCTGAATGATTGCCGGCGTCAAGATGACCGCGAAAAGCACGGGAAGAAAAAACAATATCATCGGTACCGTCAATTTGGGCGGCAATGCCGCAGCCTTTTTTTCGGCGAGCAGCATACGATTATCACGGCTTTCCTGAGCAACGATTCGCAAGGCGGTGCCAAGAGGGGTGCCGTAACGCTCGGCCTGAATGAGAACGGTCGTGATTTGCCTCACCGAGTCTATCCCGGTCCTGAGGCCGAGGTTTTCATAGGCCGAGCGCCGGTCTGGAAGAAACGAAAGTTCCGCCGTCACCAGCGTCAATTCCTCGGCAAGCGGTATCGACTGGACGCCGATCTCCTGCGCGACCTTGCGAAAGGCATGTTCGATCGACATGCCGGACTCTACGCAGATGAGCAACAGATCCATGGCGTCGGGAAAGGCGCGGCGCATCGAGTGCTGGCGTTTGCCGATCGTATTCTTGAGGTAGAGTTCAGGCATTTTCAGGCCGAAATAGGTAGCCAAGACGATGACGCCCATCTTGAGGGAGACAGACAGCGCGAAGTGGGTCGCGACAAAAGTATAGAAGGCGGAAATCGCAAGGCTTAGGACCGGTGTAACCAGCCGGAAGAACAGAAACGCCACTTCCGCTTGGGGGCCGCGAAAGCCGGCCATCGCCATCTGCGCTTTTGCTTGATCAGTGCCTAGCCATTTCGACAAACTGAAGCGCTCAACAGTTTGTTTCATATAGGCTTTCGTCTCCTGACGGAGACTGCGCTTGTTCTTATCCGCGATCAGCCGCTCGCGCGCTCGCGCGCGGATACGTTCCCGTTCCGTCGCAACGGATTTCATGCGCTGGCTCAGATTGTCGGACTCGATCAGCGGCATGGCGACGGTCAGAATCGTCAGCATCGTTGCGATCGCGACAAGCGTGCTCAGCAGAAATTGCGGATCGGTCAGCTTGGTGTAAATCAGGTCGAGCATTTGCGCCACGCGTGCGGGAGGGTCTCATTCTTGGCGAATCTGGAACAGATATGTTGAGTCAAATTGGGCAACGGCTGGGCGTCGGCGCCGCCAATCTAAAAGTCGAAATTGATCATTTTTTTCATAACGAATATTCCGATGCCCATCCACACGGCGCAGCCGCCCAGGACGAGTTCGCCGGTCTGCGTTGTCCACAGCAGTTCTATATATTTCGGGCTCGTGATATAGGTCATGATGGCCACGATGGGAGGCAGGGCGCCGATAATGGAGGCGGAGGCTTTCGCTTCGCCCGACATTGCTTTGATTTTTCCATTCATTTTTTTTCGCTCCCGCAGCACGGTCGAAAGATTGGCCAGGGCTTCGGCAAGGTTGCCGCCAGCTTTTTGCTGAATATTTATAACGATCGCGAAGAAGCTCGCCTCCGCGATCGGGACGCGCTCGACGATTCGCTCGACTGCCTCGGCGGCTGAAAAGCCCATGGCCTGTGCCTCCACGATCTGGCGGAATTCGCTCCGGACCGGCTCGGCCGATTCCGTCGCGATAACCCGCAGACAATCGCCGAGCGGCAGTCCATCCTTGACGCCCCGGATAATAATGTCGACCGCATTGGGAAATTCATCGACGAATTTCTTCAACCGGCGCTTGCGCAAGAAATTAAGAATCCACGCCGGAAAACCGAAACCTCCTACCCCCATGGCAGCCACGATCACGATCGGGGGAGCTCTGAAAAGCCAAATTAGCCCGCCGAAAAATGCCGCCAAGACGAGCGAAGCGCCGATATATTTGTTGCGGCCCCAGGCGAACCCGGCCTGAGCGATCCGCGTCTCCAGGGATAGCTTCTTCCGTTTGCCGCGTAGTTCGAGCTCCTTGATGCTTTCGGTTATTTGTTTGCGGCGGCTTGCGGCGTCGGCCTTGCGCTCCGCACCTCGCTTCGCCGCCATCGGCTGCAATGCGGCCTGGCGCTTTTCGGCGTTTATGTCTCCCGAAAGGTAGGGATAGATAAAAACGTGGACGAGGCCGCCGGCCGTGACCATCGTAAGGCCCATGATGATCCACACGTGCATGTTCATGCCACAGCCTCCTGTTCGTGCGGGCTACCGGACAGTGTCGTTGAGCTCGGAAGCATCGAGTGCCCGCGCTAAGCGTTCTTCCTCGCCGTAGTAGCGGGCCCGTTCCCAGAACCGTGGGCGCCCAATCCCCGTCGAGCGGTGGCGGCCTTTCAGGCGGCCCGAGGTGTCTTCTCCGGTGACCTCATAGACGATCAGATCCTGCATGGTGACGACGTCTCCCTCGAAGCCCAAGATTTCGGTAATATGGGTGATCCGGCGTGACCCGTCGCGAAGCCTGGCCGCCTGGATGATGACATCGATAGAGGAAACGACCATTTCGCGAATGGTCTTCGCAGGCAATGCGAAGCCACCCATGGTTATCATGGATTCGAGGCGGCTCAACGCCTCGCGCGGCGAATTGGCGTGCAAGGTGCCCATCGAACCATCGTGACCGGTGTTCATCGCCTGCAACAGGTCGAAAGCCTCCGGACCGCGGACCTCGCCGACGATGATCCGTTCGGGCCGCATGCGCAGGCAGTTCTTGACGAGATCGCGCATTGTAATCTCGCCGCTGCCTTCGATGTTCGGCGGCCTCGTTTCGAGGCGGACCACATGCGGTTGCTGCAATTGGAGTTCGGCCGCATCCTCGCAGGTAATCACGCGCTCGTCGGAATCGATGTAATTGGTCATGCAGTTGAGAAGAGTTGTCTTTCCCGAGCCCGTCCCACCAGAAATCAAGACATTGCAGCGCACCCGTCCGATGATTTTGAGAATCTCGCCGCCTTCCGGCGAGATGGTGCCGGAACGGATCAACTGATCCAAGGTCAGCTTGTCCTTTTTGAATTTGCGGATGGTGAGAACGGGCCCGTCAATCGCAAGCGGGGGAGCGATCACATTGACGCGCGAGCCGTCGGCAAGACGCGCGTCGCAGATTGGCGAAGTATCGTCGACCCGGCGCCCCACCTGACTGACGATACGCTGACAAACGTTCATCAATTGCGCGTTGTCGCGAAAGCGGATGTTGGTCAATTGGATCTTGCCGCCGACCTCGATGAAGGTGCGGGTGGCGCCGTTCACCATGATGTCGGCAATGTCGTCGCGGCCAAGAAGAGGTTCGAGGGGCCCGTAGCCGAGAACATCATTGCAGATATCGTCTATCAGATCTTCCTGTTCGCCGGTCGATACCGCGACGTTCTTGATCGCCACGATTTCGTGGACGATGTCGCGGATTTCCTCGCGCGCGTTTTCCGCGTCGAGGCGCGACAATTGCGACAGATCGATTGCCTCGACAAGCGCGCCGAAGATCATGCTTTTGGTGACGTAATAGTCGTCGGAACGCTGCGGCTCCGGGGCCGGTCGCGGCGCCAGCGGGGCGCTCCGAATAGCCGGGATGCCGATCGGCTTTGCCGCCACGGCAAGAGTTGCCGCGACTGTAGGGCTTTTGTCGCGGGCTTCGGAGACCAACCGCTTGCCGAATCTGACATCCATCATAGACCTCCTAACGGCATTGGCTCCGCGCGCCGGTCCACATCGCGTTCCCGGGCCGGCACGCCGGCCCCCGGCCGCGAGCGCCGCGATCGCGGTCATGACTGGTTTGGACTTGCACCGCGCAAGGCACCGGGATCGGCCTTGGACGCCTGCTTCCGGCCGAACCACATTATCAAGGGATCGAGAAGCTTCCGTTGCGGTTTACGCGTTTCGTTCCGGCCGGTAATTTTTCGCGCAAGATCCCTGATCATGCCCGCAAGTTTGCCGGTCGCCTCGACTTCGGCAATCATCTGCCCATTGTTGGCGGCCGGGCCAAAGAGCTTTGGCGCGAAAGGAATGATTCCGGAAGGCACGAGATCGACCGCCCTGGCGAAATCGTTGACGCTGATCTCCGGCCGTTTCGGAATTCCCACGCAATTCATAATGAGCTTGGGATGCCCGTCATGCGCGCGCGCCAAGCGCAGCATATCCAGCATGTTTTTTGTGTTGCGCAGATTCGCGAGATCAGGCGCCGCGACAATCACGATTTCATCGGCATTGACGAGCACGCGTCTTGCCCACGCGGTCCAAATATGTGGAATATCCAAAATGACGCAGGGCGTGGTGGCGCGCAAAATATCGATCAGAGAGTCGAAGGCGGTTTCTGAAAAGTCATACATCCGGTCGAGCGTCGCGGGAGCAGCTAGAATGCTCAGCTTTTCGCCGCATTTCGTTAAGAGCCGGTCGACGAGATTTTCGTCGATCCGGTCCGGCGCGAATATAGCTTCGGCGATGCCCTGCGGCGGATCTTGATTGAAGTCGAGCCCCGCCGTGCCGAAGCCCAAATCCATATCGACGATGACGGTTTGGGTATCGAGGTCCCGCGCGATCGAGAAGCCGATGTTATGGGCGATCGAGGATGCGCCGATCCCGCCCTTGGCACCGGTTATGGCGATGATCTTGCCGATGGGCTTTGCTCCCGCGCTCGCGTAAAGATGCGAGATGGCGCCGATGAATTCGAGGACATCGAACGGCGCGACGAGATATTCGCTGATGCCGCGCGCGATAAGCTCGCGATAAAGAAGGATGTCGTTGGTGCGCCCGGCGACGACCACCTTGGTGCCGGAATCGCAGAATTCGGCAAGGGCATCGATGTGCGAGACGAGTTCGCCGCGGCCGGCGGCGGAATCGAGGACAATGACATTTGGCGTCGGAGCGTCGCGGTAGGCCTCGATCGCGGCAAGCGCGCCGCCCAAGTGCACGCTCACATGCGCCCTCTCCATCCGGCGATCGGTTGCGGCCGCCTGGAT
>JBATYB010000403.1:0-15793 GCA_049673825.1 Methylocella sp.
GCCGCGCGCGCCGCGAAAGCGACCGCCACCTCGACCGGCTGCCGTTGCAGCCACGCCTCCAATTCCTCGCGGTTATTTATCTTGGCCAGCGGCCCCTCCCGCTATCAGCGTCACTTCGCCGCATTCAGCATGGGCGCCCGACCAAGATTCGGCAAGCCCGGCGGGCCGATCGTACCTATTCCATCATCGCATCGTATCTTGCCACGCGCCCCAAACGTATGTTTGAGCAGGGTTCCACCGCCTCCCCCCGCATCCTTCGAGACGGCCTTTCAGGCCTCCTCAGGGTGAGGGGAGCGGCTAGCGCTGCAGCCCATCACGATCGCGAGGGCGGCCTGAAACGTCGCCTCGGCGTCGAGAGCGGTCGTATCGAGCACGATCGCGTCCTTGGCCGTCATCAAGGGCGCCGCGGCGCGGTTCTTGTCGCGCTCGTCGCGCCTCAAGATCTCGGCGAGCACGGCGGCGTAGTCGACGTCGCCGTGGGCGCTCAGCTCCAGAGCCCGGCGCGTGGCCCGCGCGTCAACGCTGGCCGTGACGAATATTTTTGGGCACGCCTCGGGACAAATCACGGTGCCGATGTCGCGGCCGTCGAGGACGGCGCCGCCGGGGCTGCGCGCGAAGCCGCGCTGGAGTTCGATAAGCGCCGCGCGGACCTCGGGGATAGCGGCAACGATCGAAGCCGCTTCCGCCATCTCGTGACCGCGGAGCGAAATTTCATCGAAACCGGCGAGCGCCAGGCCCCGCGCGGCGGCAATCGCGGCCTCCTTGCAGGAAAGATCGCGACCCTCGTTCATCAAGGCCCGCGCGGTTGCCCGGTAAAGCAGCCCGGTGTCGAGATGCGGCAGGCCAAAATGCCGCGCCAGATTGCGGGCAAGCGTGCCCTTGCCGGAGGCGGCCGGTCCGTCGATGGCGATGATCATTGGAAGCGCGCCCCCAACTGCTCCATGAGCGTCTGAAACCCCGGAAAGCTCGTCGCGATCATGCGCTGATCGTCGACCGCCATCGGCCTGCGCGAGGCGAGGCCAAGACAAAGAAAACTCATCGCGATGCGATGGTCGAGATGGGTTGCCACCATGCCGCCTCCCGCGACATCGCCGGCGCGGCCCTCGACGATCAGATCGTCGCCGGCAATTCGATAGGCGACCCCCGCTTGGCGCAAGCCATCGGCCACCGCGCGGAGCCGGTCGGATTCCTTGACCCGCAACTCGGCAAGGCCGCGCATCCGCGTCTCGCCCGAGGCATACGCGGCGGCAACCGCGAGAATGGGATATTCGTCGATCATCGAAGGCGCGCGGGCAGCGGGGACATCCACGCCCGTAAGCGGCGCCGCGCGCACCCGCACATCCGCAACCTCCTCGCCGCCCTCGGCGCGGCGGTCGAGGATGTCGATGCGGGCACCCATTTCGCGCAATGTCGTGAGAAGGCCGGTGCGCAAGGGGTTCATCATCATTTCCTCGATGACGATGTCGGAACGCGGCACGATCGTCGCGGCAACAAGAGGAAAAGCGGCGGAGGAAGGGTCGGCCGGGACAATCACTCGCGCCGGGCGCAAGTCCGGGCGGCCTTCGAGAGTTATTTTTTTGCCGTGTTTCGCGAAAGGTTCGGTCTCGATGGAGGCGCCGAAATACTTCAGCATTTTTTCGGTGTGGTCGCGGGTGGCCGCGGCCTCGATGACGGTCGTGCGGCCGGGAGAATTGAGACCGGCCAGGAGCACCGCCGATTTGATCTGCGCCGAGGCGACCGGCGGAGAAAACTCGACCGGAACGGGCTCGCTCGTGCCCTTGAGCAGGATCGGGCAGCGCCCCCCCGGCGATTGCGACAAGACCTCGGCTCCCATCGCGCAAAGCGGATCGAGAATCCGCTGCATCGGGCGCTTTCGCAAGGAGGCATCGCCGTCGAAAGTGGCGGTTATCGCATGGCCGCAGGCAACGCCCATCATCAACCGCATCCCGGTTCCCGAATTGCCGAAATCGAGCGGTGCGCGCGGTGCGAGGAGCGAGCCGATCCCGCAGCCCCGGACGCTCCAGCGGCCTTCGCCGCGCCGCTCAACCTTTGCGCCGAGCGCGGCGCAGGCGGCGACGGCGTGGAGAACGTCGCCTCCTTCGAGCAGGCCCTCGATTTCGGTTTCGCCGACGCAAAGGAGGCCGAGAATCAGGGCCCGGTGCGAAATCGACTTGTCGCCCGGGGGCTTCACCCGGCCGCGCAATGGCCCCCCGGCACGTGTGGCGAGCGCGGCGGCTAGTGTCTCCATCGAAGCCTCCCCGGTGGATAAGCGTGAAATCCGCCCCTTGAATTGGCAACGCACTTTCGCATCGCCGGTAACATAGCGGCAGGCAGCCTGTCATCAAACCGCCGCGGTGGTTCAACTTGCATTTGACAGGCGGGCCTTGCATCACTAACCGGACCGCAAAGTTTCGCGGCGGCGGTCCCGGCACCGGCGGGCCTCCGCCCCTTCTAGAGGTAGGTTCCGTGGCCAAACCCGAGCTCGGTAATAAGCATCAATGCCAGAACTGCGGCGCGCGTTTCTTCGATCTGAACAAATCGCCCGTCACATGCCCGAAATGCGGGACGATTTTTCATGCCGCGCCGCTGTCGCGCGTGGCCCATCACGCGGCCGTGGCCGATGACGAGGACACGCCGGCCGGCACCGGAACCGTGCTGGTTCCGCTCGAGGAAGCCGACGCCGGGGAGGACAAGGTTGTGGCCGTGGCGGACGAAGATACCGAGATCGAAGCCGTCGACGATCCGTTCCTCGAGGAAGAGGAAGAGGATGCCGACGACGTCGGCGATCTCATCGATGGCGAGATCGGGGACGAGGAAGAACGCTGATGTTTAGCTTGTGAAGCGCGGCGGCAGAGGCTATACAGCCGCCGCGCATTCCGCTCCTAGCGGGACCGCCGGTGGCAAAGGTCCGACCCAAGCGAACTTTGCCGGAATGCGCCCAATTTCAGATAGGCCGGGGTCATAGCTCAGTTGGGAGAGCGCTTCAATGGCATTGAAGAGGTCGGCGGTTCGATTCCGCCTGGCTCCACCAGTGTTTTCAAGGTTTTAGCGTTGAAGCGGACGCGGTTTTTGAGACCGGTTGATGAATTGGAGGCGAGGCCGTTCCGTCATCGCAAATGGAGCGGCGGATGACCGAGAAGGCGAGACGGAAGATCGCCGCGGCGCCGAAGGCAAGAATTGCCCTCGAGGCGCCGCGCGGGCAGGCGGCGGCGGACCTGGCGCGATGGTGCGAGGTCCGTGCGAATCCGGTTTGCGCTTGGAAGAAGCCGCCGCCGGAGCAAGCCGCCCGCGCCTTCGGCGCCGGCGTCGGCAACGGCGCCGGGGCGATCCGGGAACGCGAGATCGAAAAGCCGCGCGCCAACATTGGCCGGTTGGCGGCGGATGGTTCGACAAGCCCGCCATGAGGGGGATTTTTTAGCCGAGAGGTCCGGAAGATGAGCGTCCCGGACCGCGGAATGCGCGTTGACGGCGGCATCGCGCCGCCGATCCGCAAGCCATGCAAGCTTCCCGGCCTTGCTCGCTCCGGCTTCCATCGCAAGCCGCGGCCCGCCAACAGCGGCGGTCTCGCGCCGGTGCGGCGGATCGCTGCGTCCGTCCCGCCGTGCTGCCCGACCCGGAGCAAACGTGCCGCACTCCTGGCGCGCGGACACGGTCACGGCCTCCGCTCCATCGCCCTGTTTTGCAAAATCCCGAGAAGCGGCCATATGTGATTAAAGTTCCCAAATCAGAGTGGTGGAGGATGGTAAAATGCAGGGTGTTGGCGAACCGAAAATGCCCGGCAATGTGCCTCTCCCGCCTTATGGGCAGCGCGGCTGCGCGGCGGTTATCGCGGGTCTCGGATGGTTTGGCTTGGGCGTGCAGCTCTACTTCAATATTCAGGACGCGCTCGTCAAAAACTTGCCGGTCGCGGGGTATCTCATCGATTACTTCAGCTTTTTCACGATCGAGACCAATCTCCTTGTCGCCCTCGTGCTCACGATTTTTTGCGCACGGCCGCAAGCGGAGCAATTTTTGACCAGGCCAAGCGTCAAATCGGCGCTTGTCGTTTATATCATCATTGTCGGCGGGGTCTATGCGGTGCTGTTGCGGAATTTATGGCACCCGCACGGATTGCGGCTTTTGGCCGACGTGGCGCTGCATGACGCCATCCCGTTCCTGTACCCTTTCTACTGGCTGGCGTTTCTGCGCAAGGGCAGCTTGCGATGGAGCGATCCCGCCTGGTGGCTCGTCTACCCGGTCCTGTATTTTCTCTATAGCATGCTGCGCGGCGCGGCCTTTGGCACCTATCTTTATCCTTTCTTCGACGTCGCACGGCTCGGGTTTGCCCAGGTCTTGGTGAACGGAATCGTTTTGCTTGCCGTCTTTATTGGGCTCGGTGCCGGTTTGACTGCCATCGACCATGCCCTGGCCTCCGGCGAGAGCGGGCGACGCGGGCTTGGCAGGGCAGCCGAACTCTGACAAATAGGGCCATTGACGGTTCACCGTCAGGCTTCAAGGGGACCCCATGGCCCTAGCGCAGACCGCGACAACGCCCGCCGGAAACGGCGGCCTCTTTCGATCGGGCGCGAAGGCCCTTTTGATTGCGATCAATCAAGGAATAATCCGGTGGATTTCCAGTGTTCCGGTGTGGCGACTTCCTGAGCTCGCCGCGCGGAGCGATTTCAACTCATCGAGACCGTCATGACGAAGAAGCTTTTGTTTCTGTTGGACACCGATCCGGCGCCGAGCGTCTTTGACACGGTCGTCGGCTATGACGGCGGCGCCGATCACGTCATCGGCTACGGCGGCGTGACGCCGGAAAGCGTCGCCGCGCTCGTCGACGGAACGATCTACACGCGTGGCCCCAAGGAAAAGCAATCTACCGCGATCTTCGTCGGCGGCGGCAGCATGATCGCCGGCGAGGCGTTGCTCAAGGCGGTCAAGGCGCGCTTTTTCGCGAATTTCCGCGTGTCCGTGATGTTGGACAGCAACGGCTCCAACACCACGGCGGCCGCCGGCGTCGCGCTGCTCGCCAAGGCTAAGTCGCTCGCCGGCAAGAAAGCGATCGTGCTCGCCGGCACCGGCCCGGTTGGCATGCGCGCCGCCGCGATGCTGCATATCGAAGGTGCCGAGGTCGCGATCACCTCGCGCTCGAAACAGCGTGCGGATGCCGCAGCCAAGGCCATCAACGATCGCTTCGGCTTTGCGCCGACGCCCATCGTGGCCTTCGACAATGAAGCTCGCGCGGCGGCGGTCAAGGGCGCGCAGGTCGTGTTCGCCGCCGGCGCCATCGGCGTCCCGTTGCTCAATGAAAAGGATTGGCGGAACGACCCCGCGATCGAACTTATTGCCGACTGCAACGCGCAGCCGGCGCTTGGCATCGGCGGCGTCGAGGCGATCGACAAGGGGAACGAACGCCACGGCAAAATCGTGATCGGCGCGCTGGGACTCGGCGGCCTGAAGCTAAAGCTGCATCGCGCTTGCGTCGGTCAGCTGTTCGAAAGCTCCGATCAGGTGCTCGACGCCGAGAATATCTATGCGCAAGCCAAAGCCCTGGCGTGAACTTTGAGGACCGCGGCAACCATGACAATGAATAGGTCTGTCGTGAGCTTTCTCGACGATCTCGCCAGTGAACGTCCGGCGCCCGGCGGCGGCGGCGCGGCGGCGCTGTGTGGCGCGATCGGCGCGGCGCTCGTCTCCATGGTCGCCAATCTTACCATTGGCAAAAAGAACTACGAAGCGGTCTGGGAAGACCTCGAGGCCGTGAACGCCAAGGCGGAGGCGCTGCGCGCCGAGCTCACGCGGGCAATCGAAGAAGACGTGGTTGCATTCACTGCCGTGATGGCCGCCTACGGGCTGCCGCGCGCGACCGAGGAAGAGAAAGCCAAACGCACCGCCGCGATTCAAGCCGCCTTGACGGATGCGACGCTCGCGCCCATGCGCGCCGTCAACGCCTGTTTCGAGGTTATCCGCCTGGCCGCCGCCGCGGCGGAAAAAGGCAATCTTAATGTCATCAGCGACGCCGGGGTCGCCGCCCTTTCGGCCAACGCCGGGCTGCGCGGCGCGGCGCTGAACGTGTTCACCAACGCCAAGGCGATCAAGGATCGCGACTTCGCCGAAAAGCAGATCGCGGACGCCAATGCGCTGCTCGCGCAGGCGGCGGCGGCGACGGAATCCGTTTATCGGACAGTCAGAGCCAAGATCGGCGCGTAAATTCGCGGTAGCATGGCGCAAACCCATTAAGTTGCGCATCTTCTCTCCGCGTCGAAGGAAAAACCTGGACGCTGGGGAGTCCGCCCGGTGCTTCCGGGCAGCGCTCATGCCGCGCAAGCACCGAATTTTCCGGATTTCCTAGTCGGCGAAATGGGGGCGCCGGTGCGATTACGCCGGTGCCCGGCGGGGCCGGACCGATGACGATCGGGATACTGACGCAGAATACGCTCCGCGCGCGCTTTTGAAGGGAGGGCAAAAGCCATCGTTCCGGCCGCCGCTCCGAGCTTATCCCTTGGATGGCTGCGCGCAACTCCAAAAGTTAACTTAGCTGAAACCATAGCGGCGTCTTATCCCGCTGTTTGGATCGGGGAGTCGACTTATGGACTGGCGGGAGTGGGACGCGCTGCGCACGACGCGTGCCCGCAAGTTGGATCTTGGCTTGGTTTTCGACGCGGTCGCCGCCCGGAAGCGGTGGTGGATCGGATTGCCGCTCGCCGCTCTGGTTCTCATCGGCGCCGTGCTTGGCCTTCAACCGCCGCGATATAGCGCCGAGACGCAGGTCATGATCGGCCCCCGGCACGCGGGCTTGATCGGTTTGCGGTCGAGCGTTGCCGTTTTGGACGGCGCGGGCAGATTTGACGCCGCCACCAGCGCGCGGCTCATCGCGTCGCGCGATCTCGGCCGCCGGGCGATCAAGGATCTCGGCATCGAGGACAATCCGGAATTCGATCCGGTGACGAGGGGCCTCGGCCCCGGTTTCCGCGCCCTAATCTTTCTTGGCATCCTTCATGATCCCGCGCGACAAAGCCAGGAGGACCGGGTCCTCGACGCCTATCAGGACCGCCTGCGGGTGAGCGGGCCGGGCAGGGGCGGTCTCGTCACGATCGCCTTTCAGTCCGAGGATCGCGAACTTGCCGCGAACGCCGCCAATCGCATCGCCGAACTCTATCTCGCAATGCGCGCCGGCGCCAAGCCTGCCGCCGATTTGCAGGGCGAGTTGGACGCGCGCATCGTTTCGCGCGCCGTCGTGCCGCAACATCCGCTTTATCCAAGGGAGACTTTGCTGGTCTTGTCGGGCGCCGCGATGCTTGTCATGGCTTTCGGTGCTTTTGTGTCGATCACGGTGCCCCGCGCGCGCTTGCCTCTGCGCGCGGAGGTGCCTTTCGAGCAGCCCCGCGCGCTCGGACAGGTTCGCGTTTTCGCCCGCTTCACGGATGTGGCGGGGCGAAGTCCGCGATTAAACCCAAAATTAGACCCGCCGCCGGCAACAGAGGGGGAAACCGGCGGCGATGCCCCCGATAATGGGCAAGCCATGACAAAGATCGTGACGCGCATCCTGGCGGTTTCCGCGCGGGCGGGCGGCCCGCGAGGCGTTCGGCAGGGCACACCGCCAGGTATTCGGCAAGGCACTCGGATTTTCGCGACGAGCCTCGAGGCTACTGGCGCGGCGTCTTGCATGATGCTCGATCTCGCCCGCGGTCTCGCCCGCGAAGGACGTTCGATCCTCATCGGCCTCGACGAGTCCACTCTATTGGATTGTGAGAGTTCCATCGCCGGCGCGCCACATGGCCATCCGCCTGGCGCCGAACCCGCGCTCGGCGATCTTCTTGCCGGAACGGCCTCTTTCGCCGAAGTCATTCGCCGCGACCCGGCCTCGCGGCTGCATTTTCTGCCGGTTGGACGCAACGGCGAGCTGGATCTTCGCGAATTCGCCAATGTGCTCGATGCCTTGGCCGGGACCTATGATTTTATCGTGACGATCGCGCCGCCTCTCGACCGGAACGGCATCGCCGGAACCCTCGCCGCGAAAGCCGATGTCGTCCTGCTGGCGGCGCCCGGAGAGCCGCGCGGCGGCGCCGTATGCGAAGCCGAGGCGCGGTTGATCGAAAGCGGCGCGCGCGAGGTCCTGCTCATTGGCCTGCCGGCCGAGTCGCCGCGCAGCCTCGGGTTGGATGCGGCTTGACGCCGAAACGGACGGGCGAAGTCACGCTCCCGGATCGGGCTTTTCCATCCATCTGATCGGCGGCATCCCTGGCACGATCCAGGCCATGCCGAGGGCGGATGGCACAGGACCTGAAACAAAACGGGCGCCCCTTGCACCGGGCGCGCTTGCGCCAGAGCCATGGCCACGAGCGCATGGACCGGCACAAATCCGATGATCACGCTCGTGCCGGCGAATTTGCGGCTGCACCGCCGCATTTTGTCTCCATTTTCCGCTTGCGGCATGCCGCGCGTGGACATCGGCCCCGCCGAAGTCTATGGCTTTCGCCTTGCCGGCAACGAAGCGAGCGTGCCACGCTTATTGAGTCGCAATCATTAGCACAGCGAATGAACATTCAGACAAAGGCCATCCCAAGCCCCTGTACCGGCATCTGCACGATGGACGGCGCCTTGGGCTTGTGTCTTGGATGCGGCCGCACCGGCGATGAGATCACCGAATGGTCTTCGGCCGGCGATGTGCGCCGTAGCGCGATCTGGGCCGTGCTGCCGGAGCGCATCGACGCGTTGGGCATTTCGATTACCCGCCTGCCCTGGCCGCCTGGCCGGATTGCCGGGTTCGTCGCCGAAAGCCTCGGCCAGAGATCCGGCACCTGGGCGCTTGGATGCTACGGCGCGACCGCCGAATTCATTTGCGATCATAACGAACCATGCGGCGTTTCCGCAACAGGCGAGACAATTACCGCGATCTCGGATCGTGGCGCGCTGCAATTGACAATAGGCGAACAAGTTAGAGCGCTGCGACTGCGAGCCGATCACGCGCGTCGTGGCAATCGGGCGATATTTCTCGTTGTCCTTAAGGCGAGGGCAACTTTACCGGTTGCAACGGCGCTCACGCCGCTTGGCCGCGACGAGGGCGCCATCCGGCCCGAGTGTCGAAACGATCCTTGGTTCGATCTAGGTCTGGGGCGCGCCGACCTTCGGTTCTGTGTCCGGTCTTCCGCGACCGAATTGCGGGACAAGCTGAGCCAAGCGTCAGGCCTGCCGCTATCGGATGTCTTGCAAGCCGCCGGTGCCACGATCGTGAAACACAGTCCGGCGAGGGTTATTGAATCGCCTTTGGGGCGCGCGGAGATTTACACTCCCATTCCGCCGCCCGGCGGGCAATCGCCCGACGGACCTCATACGCACCTGCTGCCCGGCCACTTGGCAAGCGGTCGCGCCACGCCGCCGGGTGTTGATCTGCCACCGGTCTACGCCCTTGGCGCGACTTTCTATCCTCGCACCGTATCCCAAGGCCGCATTGAACCGGAGTGCGCTGCCTGACAGCTGTCCTTATGCCAGCGCGAAGCCAGCCGCCATTGTATTCGAGGAACCCCGCATGGGCGAACTGCCGGTCAATCCCGCCATATTGCACGCGGCAAAAGACGCAAGGCAATTAGCGCTCTACCGCGCGATTGCGATTTGGCTTTGGAGCCTCGCCGGTCTCGTCTTTTTGATGGTGATCGTCGGCGGCGCGACAAGGCTCACCGAATCCGGCCTGTCCATCACCGAATGGAAGCCCTTGGCCGGCATCGTTCCGCCGCTGAGCCCCGCCGAATGGCTGGCCGAATTCGAGAATTATAAGAAGATACCGCAATATGCAGAGCTTTTTCCGGACATGGATTTGCGCGGTTTCAAATTCATTTTTTTCTTTGAATGGAGTCATCGGCTCTTGGGCCGCCTGATTGGCGCTGCCATGGTGCTGCCGCTGATCTTTTTCTGGGCGAAGGGGCTTCTGTCTCCCGGGTTCAAACCAAAGCTTCTTATTGTCCTGGCCCTCGGCGCCTTGCAGGGTTTTGTTGGCTGGTGGATGGTCAAGTCAGGGCTATCGGACCGCGTCGAAGTCGCCCAGGAACGGCTCGCGATTCATCTGTTGCTGGCCTCGCTGACTTTCGCCGCGCTGGTTTGGCTCGCCGCATCGCTTAAGCGTCGCGGGGCCGAAATCCCGGAGCGGAGATTGCCGGAGCTCCGGTGGTTTGCCCGCGGCATGGTCTTGCTCGTCCTTTTGCAAATCGGGCTCGGCGGCCTCGTCGCCGGCTTGCGCGCGGGGCACGCGTTCAACACATGGCCGCTGATCGACGGATATTTTTGGCCGCCTCTCGATAAATTGACTCTTCTCTCGCCGCTTTGGCGGAATTTCCTCGACAATATTTTGCTGGTCCAGTTCCAGCACAGGATGATTGCCTATGCGCTTTTGGCGCTTGCTTTGGCGCAGGCCCTTTACGCATCGCGGGCCGCCGCGGGAAGCCGGGCGGCCCGGCGCGCATGGGCGGTGGCAGGGCTCGTCGCCGTGCAAGCTTCAGTTGGCATCGCGACGCTTGTTTTAGTGGTTCCGCTCTGGGCCGGGCTTTTGCATCAGGCCTTCGCCATGATCGTTTTGGGGATGGCCGTCGCGCACGCGCAGGCGCTTTCGCAAGCGCGTTAGCAAAAAATTTATCTACGTTTTCCCAATTGCCAGGCGCTCGTATTCGATCTTGGGGCAGCGGTTCATGGCAACTTTGACCCCAACCGCCCGCGCCCGCGCCGCCGCCGCATCGTCGCGCACGCCGAGCTGCATCCAGATCACCCAAGGCCTGGGGTTGAGCGCAAGCGCCTCATTGACGACTCCCCCGGCCGCCGCCGGGTTGCGGAAAATGTCCACCATGTCGATCGGCCCCGGAACATCCGCCAGAGTCTTGAAAAACGCGGCGCCGTGAACGCTCTTTCCCGCGAGGCCCGGATTGACGCCGATCACATGATAGCCGCGCGCAACAAGATAGGCGAAGACGCGGTAGGAAGGCCGTGTCTCTTTGTCGGACGCGCCAACCATCGCGACGGTTTTCACGGTCGAGAGAATATCGCGCAGAAAGTCGTCGGAATAATCGTCCCGGCTCATTAGCTTCCGTCCCTTCGTTCGATCCAGGCATTCCAGCCATGGTTCCGAACTTAGACGCCGAGGAGGCTGACGTGATCCAAATCGGCCCGCCCGAGCCGAGGTCGAGCGGCGAAACCGTGCGTTGAAGCTATCCCGCAAATCCAAAAATGCGGTACCGGTGAACGGTGCCGTTGGCGGGAACGCCGGGAGAATCAGTCAAGCCGCAAAAGCGAAATAGTTCTCCCGGTGGCGGCAAAACCAAGGCGCGAATAGAAATTGCTCAGCCCGTGCGCTGCCTCTCCCAGGGGCGTTGTTACAACTTCAACCGCGCTGCATCCCCGTGCACGGCACCAATCAACCGCCGCTTCGACGAGGCGGCGGGCGACACCGTTGCCGCGCGCCTCCGGCAGAACGTAGAGATCACCGATCTCGCCGAGACGCCCCCACTCAATATAGAGCATGCTCGTCACGGTGACGATTCCCACAAATTGTCCCTTATTTAAAGCGAGGGCCGCCCAATGATTATCGTCGCGGCGCATGCTATCAAGGTTTGCTGTGATTTTTGTGCGGTCGCCGGAAAAACCCTCTTCTTGAAGAAATCTCTGCAATAACGAAATGGCTATCTCCGTGTTGTGGGCATCAACAGGAATAATCTCTACACCTTCATCGAGGCAGCGGGCGATTGTCATCGTTCAGTCCCCGGGTTTGCAGTCTGGATTCCCGCGAATAGTGCGGTCGCCGCGCGAAATCGGCGAGGCCGCGTGCAAAACTCAAAACCCGCGGTTTTGCCTGGTTCGCCCCCCGAGCGGGACTTTCTCCTATTACGGTATAGTGATGCCTCATAGTACAAGTGATTGTTTATTTGTTGGTTTCTTCGTGATTGAAAGCCTTGACCGGCGCACGGCAGATGCCTACAAGAGACCAGAATTTGGCGGCGGCGCGCATCGTTGCGCGCTATGCCTCGCGCTCGTCAGGCACGGAATCCCAAATGTTCGGCAAGACCTATTCCGCCAAGGCGGCGGACATCGAAAAAAAATGGGTGTTGATCGACGCCAAGGGGCTCGTCGTCGGACGGCTCGCCTCGCTGATCGCCGTGCGGCTGCGCGGCAAGCACAAGCCGGCGTTCACGCCGCATCTGGACGATGGCGATAACATCATTGTCATCAATGCCGAAAAAGTGGTGCTCACCGGCCGCAAGCGCGAGCAAAAGATCTATCATCGCTTCACCGGCTATCCGGGCGGCATCAAGGAACGTTCGGCCAAATTCATTCTGGAAGGCCGGTTCCCCGAACGCATCGTCGAAAAAGCGGTGGAACGGATGCTCCCGCGTGGACCGCTCGGCCGCCGGCAGCTCGGCAATTTACGCGTCTACAAGGGAGCCGAACATCCTCATGCCGCACAACAGCCGGTGACGCTCGATGTCGCGAGCCTCAACCGCAAGAACGCGAGGCTCGTCTGATCATGCCCGAGACTTTATCTTCGCTTCAGGATTTGAAGGGCGCGGCGGCGCCTGCTCCCGAGGCGGCTCCGCGCTATGTGCAAAAGCTCGATCCGCAAGGACGCGCCTATGCCACAGGCAAACGCAAGGACGCGGTCGCGCGGGTCTGGATCAAGCCCGGCCCCGGCAAGGCACTGGTGAATGGGAAGGCGCTCGACACCTATTTCGCGCGCGCCGTGCTCAGGATGATCCTGCGGCAGCCGCTTGGCGTCGCCAAGCGCGCCGGCCAATATGATTTGACGGTCAGCGTGGCGGGCGGCGGCCTCTCCGGCCAGGCGGGCGCCGTGCGCCACGGCCTTGCCAAGGCGCTAGTCAATTACGAGCCGGATCTGCGCGCCGTTCTCAAGCAAGAAGGGTTCATGACCCGCGATCCGCGCGTCGTCGAGCGCAAGAAGTACGGCAAGAAAAAAGCCCGCCGGAGCTTCCAGTTCTCGAAACGTTGAGCCGTCGCGGAGCTCGCTTCAGATCGAGGCGGCCAACCGGCCGCCTTTTTGTCATGATGGCACCCTGCGACTTGCCCAAAGGCCGTGACGTGAGCGCGAGAATTTTCATCGATGGCGAAGCCGGAACGGCCGGGCTTGGGATTCGCGCGGCTCTTGAAGCGTATCCCGGCATTGAACTCTTGAGTCTACCCCAAAAGCAGCGCAAGGACCCCGGCGCCAAGAAGGCGCTGATGGAACGAGCCAGCATTGTTGTTCTTTGCCTTCCGGACGAAGCCGCCCGCGAATCCGTCGCGATCGCGGCCGCGATAGGCGAGAAAAGCCCGCGCATTCTCGACACCTCGACCGCGCACCGGGTGGCGAAAGGCTGGACCTACGGCTTTCCCGAACTTGAACCGAGCCAGGCCGAAGCGATTCAAAGGGCGAGGTTGGTCGCCAATCCGGGCTGCTACGCGACGGGCGCGATCGCGCTGTTGCGCCCGCTCGTCGACGCTGGGTTCATTCCTGCCGATTTTCCGATTTCGATCCATGCGGTGTCGGGATATTCGGGCGGCGGCAAAAAGATGATCGCCGGCTATGAGCGCGGCGGCGCGCCTCCCTTCGAGGCCTACGCGCTTGACCTCGAACATAAGCACCTGCCGGAAATCGAGCGTTACGCCCGCCTCGCGCGCCGCCCTATCTTTGCGCCTTCGGTCGGTAATTTCGCGCAGGGCATGCTCGTTTGCGTGCCGCTTTTTTTGGACGACCTGCCGCTCAAGCCGAAGGGCGCCGATCTCGAGGCCGCGCTCGCCTTGCATTACGCAACAAGCCCTCTCATCAAGGTCGTGCCAGGCGGCGCTTCCGCAAAGATCGAGCCGCAATCTCTCAATGGCACAAACGATCTCGAACTACGGGTCTTCGCGAACGATGCCAGGGGTCACGCAATTTTGGTCGCGAAACTCGACAATCTCGGCAAGGGCGCATCCGGCGCGGCGGTGCAAAATCTTCGCCTTATGCTGCACAATGACGAAACGGGAGCGTGATGGTTTGCCTCATATGGCGATCGGTGCCGGGATCGCCGGATGCGGATCGTAGGCCTCGATCACGATGTCCTCGGCGCGGAAATCGAAGATTGATTTGACTTGCGCGTTGAGCTTCAACCGGGGCAAGGCGCGCGGCGCGCGGGTGAGCTGGAGTCGCGCCTGTTCGAGGTGATTTTCATAGAGATGCGCGTCGCCAAGGACATGCACGAAATCGCCAACATCGAGGCCCGCGACATGCGCGGCCATCGCGGTCAAAAGCGCGTAGCTTGCGATGTTGAAAGGCACCCCCAAAAACACGTCCGCCGAACGCTGGTAGAGCTGGCATGAGAGTCGTTTCCTGCCATCCGCCCCCTCCGCGACATAAAACTGAAACAGGCAATGGCAGGGCGCGAGCGCCATTGCCGGCAGATCGGCGGGGTTCCAGGCGGAGACGATCAAACGGCGGGAAAAAGGGTTCCGCTTGATTTCCTCCACGACCGAGGAAATCTGGTCGATGACCCGCCCGTCCGGGGCCTGCCACGCGCGCCATTGCTTGCCATAGACGGGTCCGAGATCGCCGTTCTCGTCCGCCCATTCGTCCCAGATGCCGACGCCATGCGCCTTGAGATAGGCGACATTGGTGTCGCCGCGCAAAAACCACAAAAGCTCGTGGACGATGGATTTCCAATGCAGCTTCTTGGTGGTGACGAGCGGAAAACCTTGGCGCAAGGCAAACCGCATCTGATAGCCGAAAAGCGCGCGGGTCCCGGTGCCGGTGCGGTCGGCCTTGATCTCGCCGTCGCTGAGAATTTTGGCGAGAAGGTCGAGATAGGCTTGCATGCGCGAACCTTCTAATGTCTTTTCGCGGCATAGGATAAATGTCTGTTCGAGGCAATGGAACTCTACCGGCCGGAGCCGGACTCCCGGTCGCCGCCGCGTCTCTGAGGGTCCGCGCAAAAAAGCGCATCATGCCGCCGCAGGAAACGCAGGCGCGTGGCATTCCACCGGTTGGCGGCGGCATGCATTAGGCCCCTCTTCATCGGCCGAGGCGCCGCCACGAGGACGATAACGCCCGATCCGTGCGCCAAGCCTGACAACGAGGCAGGCTTACTGCGCTTTCTCCTTCATCCACCGGATCGCGTAGGGCTCGGAGAACAGGCGGGCGGGGAGGTAGGCGGACGGGCGGGCGGGGGCGGCGAGGAACTTATCGACCGTGGCGGCTTTGCTGTCATGCACCCACGGGCGCCGCGCGAGCTCGCGGTCGTTGAGCCAGTATTGGCTCCAACCCGCCGTGGTTTCGATGAGCTCGCGCGCATAGTCCGGGCCGTATTCCAGCGCGCCTTCGACGACGACATCGATGTAGGATTCCAGCAGCGGAAAGCTGGCATCCGGCTCCAGCAGGCCTTCGCCCGGGACTCCGCCCTTGCGGACGGGAACATAGACCCAGATATGGCCCGCTTCCGGCAGGCGTTGCCAAGAGACCGCCTCGATATCGTCGCGAGGCAATTCCACGCGGGCATAGCCCTCCTCGCGCGCGTCGAACTTCGTCATGTCGTCGCCTTCGACCGGGTAGAGCACGCCGTTGATCGTGCTAGCGCTCTCGCCCTGATGCGGCTTTCGCAGGCCAAGCGCGGTGAAGCCGGAGGGCGAACGGTCGTTCCAGGTGCGGATGTAGCCGAAGGCCGCGGAGACGCGCACCGGGATGGCGGGGATCGGGGCGCTGGCGGTGGAATTGCGGGATGCGGTGTTGATCAGCGATCCGTAGCCGAAGATGAACTGGCTGGGGGCGTCCGGCAACTTGCGGCCCCACCAGCCGGCGGCCCTGGCA
>JBATYB010000404.1:0-9468 GCA_049673825.1 Methylocella sp.
CGGAGGAGCGGCCGGATTGGATCTCTCTGCCGGAATGTTTCGATTTTCTCGGCGGCGATCGCAAGGCCAAGGTGGCGGCGGCCGAAACGTTTCCGGGCGGCCCGGCCTATGCCGCGATGCAGGCGCAGGCCAAAAAGCATCAAGTTTACATTCATGCCGGCTCGATCCTGGAAAAACCCGAAAACGGGGAGCGCATCCATAACACTACCGTGGTCTTCGACCGCAGCGGCGCGGAAATCGCGCGCTATCGCAAAATCCACCTGTTCGACGTCACCGCGCCGGACGGAGCAAAATATAACGAAAGCGCGGTTTTCGCGCCGGGCGATGCCGCGGTGACCTACCGCTGCGAGGATATGATTGTCGGTTGCTCGATCTGTTACGACCTAAGGTTTCCGGATCTGTTTCAGGCCCTCGCCGCCAAGGACGTGGAAATGATCGCATTGCCGGCGGCTTTCACTCTGCAAACCGGCAAGGATCATTGGGAAGTTCTTTGTCGCGCCCGGGCGATCGAGACCCAGGCCTATGTCTGCGCCTCGGCGCAGACCGGCACCCATGTCGCGGGAAAGGAAAGGCGCCAGACCTACGGCCATTCCCTCGTTGTCGATCCTTGGGGCCATGTCATCGCCAAGGCCTCCGATGGGGTCGGCATCGTCTCGACGCGGATCGATCGCGATCTCGTAAAAAAGGTTCGCGCGCAAATCCCCGTGGCGCAACATAAGGTGCGCTTCGCTTGAGCGGGAGGCCCGGCCAGCGCCTCGGCTTGTGCCGGCTTTTTTTCCGCGTCGCGGCCGTCTGTCTTGCGGCATTGGCGATGGGCTTTGCAGCAAGCGCCGGAGTTGCCGATGGCGCGCCGCCCAAAATGGTTTGGCATCGCGGCGAGCTTGGCGACCCTGGATCGCTCGATCCGCACAAGGCGACGACCTTGATCGAGAGCAACATTCTCGACGACCTTTTCGAGGGCCTTGTCACGTTCGATGCGCGGAGCGAAATCATTCCGGGCACAGCTGTGAGCTGGACGGTCGATACCGCTGCCACGGTTTATGATTTTAAGTTGCGCGGCGACGCGAAATGGTCGAATGGCGACAAGGTCGTGCCGGAAGACTTTGTCTTCGCGTTCCGGCGCCTGATGGCGCCCAGGACCGGCGCGCCTTATGCCAATATCCTTTATACGTTGAAGAACGCGAAAAGGATCAACAAGGGGGAACTGCCGGTCGAAGCTTTGGGCGTCCGCGCGTTGGATGAAACGACGCTCGAAATCGCGCTTGAGCACCCTGCGCCCTATTTTATCTCTCAGCTCGCCCACATGACCGCCAAGCCGCTCCACCGGAAGTCCATCGAGGCCTTTGGATCGGATTTCGTGCGGCCCGCCCATATGGTGACGAACGGCCCTTTCATGCTGAAGGAATTCACCCCGAACGATCGCCTCGTTCTGGTCAAGAACCCCTATTATTACGATGCGGCGCATGTCGCGCTCGACGCCGAAATCTTTTATTCGCTGGAGGATCGCTCGGCCGCGCTGCGCCGTTTCATGGCCGGCGAAATTCAATCCTACGACGACGTTCCGGTGGAGCAAATCGCTTTCGTCCGCAGCCATCTGGCCGACGCGTTCAAGGTAACGCCGAGCCTCGGCAGTTACTTCTATGCCTTCGACACTCGGCACAAACCGTTTGACGACCGGCGGGTGCGCCAAGCGCTGTCCATGGAGATCGACCGCGAGTTTCTCGCCGAACGCATCTGGGGCGGCACCATGGACCCCGGCTATAGTTTTGTGCCGCCGGGGATTGAGAGCTATGGTGCGCCGGCCACGGTTGCATGGAATAACATCGACCCCTTTGAGCGGGAAGACGAAGCGAAAACGCTGCTCGCGGAGGCGGGCTTCGGCCCCGGCGGGCAAAAGCTCGAGGTGGAAATCCGCTTCAACAATTCGGAGAACCACCGCGCGACGGCGGTGGCGATCGCCGATATGTGGAAAGCGCTTGGTGTCGAGACCAGGCTCCTTGCCACCGACGCCACGAGTCATTACGCCTTCTTGCGGGAAAAGCCGCCGTTCGATGTCGCAAGGTCAGGCTGGTTTGCCGATTATCCGGACGCGCAGAATTTTTTGTTTCTTGGCCAAAGCGACAATCAAGCGCTCAATGCCGCGAGCTTCACCAACAAGACTTACGATAGGTTGATGCATGACGCGCAAGTGGAAAGTTCGCCGGAGCGGCGCCGCGCCATCCTGCACGAGGCCGAGGCGCTTCTTCTCGACGAGCAGCCCTATCTTGTGCTTCTCACCTACAAGTCCCGCAATCTTGTCTCGCCAAAGCTGAAGGGCTGGGAAGAAAATGTGCGCGACAATCATCCCGGCCGGTATATTTCGATCGCGCCATGACCGGATGCCGCGCGGTTTAGGTAGCCCTGGCTTAATGCCAGCCTAGGAGGTTCCTTTTTTAATTGATTATTGAGCAAATGGAGCCCGTAGAGCCATGCCGTGAGCGAAGATAAAGAGCTTATTGCCCTGATCGATTTGATCTACGATGCCGCACTCGACAATGATCTCTGGCCGGGCGTGCTGACAAGGCTTGGCGACGCCATGGGCGCGGCGCAGGTTGTCATCCCCTCAGCGGACCGGCGGGCCAATATTGCCAGCTTGATTGCGCCCCGCGTTGATCCTGATTTGCTTGCAACTTTCAAAGAACATTGGGCATTCCGCGATCCGCTTTTCGCGCGAACCATGCTCCGTCCGGCGGGGGAAATCTATACTCTCGACGGCCTCATGTCGCGCGAGGAGTTTTCCGCCACGCCGATCTTCAACGAATGGCACAGGCGGGCAGGGTTCGGTCTCGCCGCGATGGGGGCAAATTTGGTGGCCGAAGACGGGTTTTCGGCATTGATCGCTTTTTTCAATGCGCCCAGCAAGGATACCCTTACCTCCGAACAGACTCGTCTCTTCGAAGCCGTGCTGTCGCACATTATGCGGGCCGTACGCATAAATCGTCACCTTTGGAAGCTGGAGCTCAAAAACTTGGCCCCGCCAGAGCGGTTCGAGAACCTGCCGCAGGGTGCTTTGCTGGCCGACGCCTCGGCGAGAGTGGTATTCGCAAATACCGCCGCGAAGGCGATGCTCGACGCCCGCGACGGAATATTTCTGTGCGAGGGACGTCTCGCCGCCGCCGGCAGCCCAGATCGATTGCAAAAGCTGGTAACCTCATGCGCGCGAAGCTCCTTCGCGCTTGGTGGCCCCGGCGGCGAACTCAAAGTCTTGCGCGGTCTCCGCCGGCTGCCCCTCCAGGTGACGGTGACGCCGCTTCGATCCCATACGCCGCTCGCGGACATTCCATGGATCGGCGTCCGCGCTCCGGTCGCCATAATCATGGTGCGCGACCCCGAGTTCGACCGGCGGCGGCTAGAGATAAATTTGCGCGGCGAGTTCGGCCTGACAATTGCGGAGACATGGCTCGCCTCCGAGATTTTAAAGGGCCATGGCCGCAAGGCGGCCGCGCGGCGGCGCGGCATTTCCGATGCGACGGCTAAAGCGCAACTCTCCAGCATTTTCGTCAAGACCGGAACCCATCGGCAGGCCGAACTCGTCCGTCTCCTGGCCGGGGCCACCGAAGCGCCGGGTGGTGAAACATAAGCGGACGCGATACGTGAGGCCGCCGAAAGTGAAAGAGGAAGGAAGGACGGCGGGCGCTCGCGAATCTCGGCATCACAATCCCCCGGACGGCTAACCCATGCTTCGTTTCTTTCTTGCTCGTGTCGCCACTGCGATACCCACTCTTTTTATCATCGTCGCCACTGCGTTTTTCCTCATGCGTCTGGCGCCAGGCGGACCTTTCGATACCGAGCGGGCGCTCGATCCGGAAATCGCCAAAAATCTGCGCCGGATCTACCGCCTCGACCTGCCTCTCGTTCAACAATTCTGGCTTTATCTGCAAAGCCTCGCCCATGGCGATCTTGGGCCGAGCCTGCATTGGCGGGATTTTTCCGTCAACGAGCTCTTTGCCAAGGCGCTCCCCATTTCGGCTTCGCTCGGCGCGAAGGCCATGCTCCTTGCGATCCTCGCCGGAACGGCGCTGGGACTGGCCGGCGCGATGAGCAAAGGCGCAATTGGCCCGCGCGTTGTCGATGCCGCGGCGATATTTGGAATCGTTCTGCCTGTCTTCGTCGTCGCGCCGCTCCTGCAGCTTGGATTTGGTTTGACCCTCCATGTCTTGCCGGTCGGCGGCTGGAACGATGGCGCGTGGCAAAACCAGGTCTTGCCGGTGATAACGCTCGCCTTGCCGCAGATCGCGATCGTCGCGCGGCTGATGCAAGCGGCGCTCCGCGATGCGCTGGCGATGCCGCACATCCGGACGCTGCGGGCTTTCGGCATGCCAGGCTATCACATTTACGTTCATGCCCTTCGCGCCGCTTTTGCACCGGTTATATCGTATCTTGGCCTCGCCGCCGCCAATGTGCTCACCGGGTCGGTTGTGGTCGAGACCATTTTCGGGATTCCAGGCATGGGCCGGTATTTCGTCGATGGCGCGCTCGGCCGCGATTACACCCTGGTCATGGGCACGGTCATCGTCGTCGCGGCGGCTGTCCTTTCGTTCAATCTCATCGTCGATCTCATCCTTGCCTGGCTCGATCCGCGCGCGCGGCATGACTCGAGGCCTCGATGATTGAGCTTGCGCCAGCGGTGCATTTGTCCCCGCGCAACTGGCCAATGCGGGCGAGCCTCGCCATCCTCGGTCTGATCGCGCTTGTTTGCCTCATCGGCCCGCTCGTTTCCGGCCATCCGTACGATCAGGTTTATCGCGATTACGTGCTCGCTCGCCCCTCGCCTTTCGCGCACCCTGACGCCACGGAAACGCGCGAGGCGCTAGAGGGGATCGCGCGGCGCATGCGTCTGCGTGTCGAAGCCTCGCGCCAGGATGGGGAGGTTCTGCATCTGGCGCTTAGCGCCGATCGGCCAATTGATCCTCGCGCCTTGCGGGCGTTTGAACGCTCGGACGTCTTCCGGCCGGCGCGGATTGTCGAAACGCGTGACGCAGGCCGCCGCCTTTCCGTCGACGTGCCGTTGAAGCGGACGGTGTTTCTGTTCGGGACCGACGCCAACGGCCGCGATCTTTTCACGCGGACACTCATCGCCGGGCGCATTTCGCTCGCCGTGGGCCTGCTTGCCTCTTTCGTGGCCCTCACCATCGGTGTCGCCTATGGCGCTGTCGCGGGGTATGCCGGCGGACGCATCGATGCGCTGATGATGCGCATTGTCGAGATCGTCTATGCGCTCCCCTTCATTTTTTTCGTGATCGTCCTCGTGATGGTATTCGGCCGCCATTTCGTGCTGATTTTCGTGACGATCGGCGCCGTCGAGTGGCTCGGCATGGCGCGGATCGTGCGCGGCCAGACGCTTTCGATCAAGCAGAGGGATTTTGTCGCCGCCGCCGAGGCGCTTGGCGCGACCGCCCCGGCTATCCTTTGGCGCCATGTCGTTCCCAATGCCTCGGGGCCAATCGCTGCCTATCTCGCCGTGCTCGTTCCGCGCGTGATCTTGCTCGAAAGCTTCGTGTCCTTTTTGGGCCTTGGCGTGCAGGAGCCGCTGACGAGCTGGGGCGTGCTTGTCGCCGATGGCGCCCGCAACATTCAAGGCTCTGTCCACCTTCTGATTTTTCCCGCATTGTTTTTGGGCGCGACGCTCGCCGCGTTGCAGAGTCTTGGCGGCGCGTGGGCCGCGGGGACGCGCTGATGAAGACCTGCGCAACGCCGCTCCTCCGGGTGCGCGATCTTCGCGTGAGCTACGGTCCGGCGTCTGTCGTCAAGGGGGTGAGCTTCACGCTCCGGCACGGAAAAACGGCGGCGATCGTCGGCGAATCCGGTTCCGGCAAGACCCAGACCGTGCTCGCCGCGCTTGGACTCCTGCCCCGCCACGCGGTCACCACGGGTTCGGTGATGTTCGAGGACACCGAGCTCCTCGCGCTTTCGCGAAGGCGGCTCGACGCGCTCCTTGGCCGGCGTATCGCGATGGTTTTCCAGGAACCGATGTCTTCCCTCGATCCCTTGTTCACGGTGGGCGCCCAGATCGGCGCGATCCTGCGTCTCAAGGCAAGCCTTTCACGTCGCGCGGCCAAGGAGCGGGCGAAGGAGCTTCTGGACCTCGCCGGCATCGCCGATCCGGGACGCCGCGTCCATGCCTATCCGCACGAATTGTCCGGCGGCCAGCGCCAGCGCGTCGCGATTGCGATGGCGATTGCCTGCATCCCCGATCTCTTGATCGCCGACGAACCCACGACGGCTCTCGACGTGACGGTTGCCGCAACAATCCTCGAGCTTCTCGCCAAGTTCAAACAGAGTTTTGGCATGGCGATGATTTTTATCAGCCACGACCTTGGGCTTGTGCGGCGGATCGCCGACAGCGTCCATGTGATGCGCGAGGGGGAAATCGTCGAAGCCGGGTCCGCCGCCGCGGTGGCTGCGAACCCGCGCTCCGAATATACCCGCATGTTGCTAGCGGCCATGCCCCGCGCCCGCGCGCACATCCGAAAGGACACGCCGGTGCTCTTGCGCGCGCAAAATATCGACGTGCGGTTTTCGTTGCGTGGCAACCTGCTGGGTGCGAGGCGCGAGATTAAGGCTGTGGACGGGGTGAGCCTGTGCCTCAATCAGGGCCGCACGCTCGGCATCGTCGGCGAATCGGGTTCCGGCAAATCGACGCTCGCCCGCGCGCTATTAAAACTCGTGCCGGCGAGCGGCGCGTTAAGTTTCGACGGGCGCGACCTCGCGCGACTCGACAGGTCCGCGATGCGGCCGTTGCGGCGCTCCATGCAGCTGGTGTTTCAAGATCCCTACGGCTCGCTGTCGCCCCGCATGCGCATCGGCGATATCGTCACCGAGGGATTGCGCGTGCATGAACCCGCAAGTAGCCGCAAGGAGCGCGACGGGCGCGCGGTTTTGGCCTTGGAGGAAGTGCTCCTCGACCCTAGCCTGCGGCATCGTTTTCCGCATGAATTGTCCGGCGGGCAGCGGCAGAGGGTTGCGATCGCGCGGGCGATGATCCTGAAACCGCGTCTCGTGGTGCTCGACGAGCCGACCTCGGCCCTCGACCGCGCGGTTCAGACCGGCATTCTCGCCCTGCTCGAACAATTGCAGGAGGCGCACGGCTTGACCTATGTGTTTATCAGTCACGACCTCGCCGTGATCCGCGCGGTCGCCGACGAGATCGCCGTGATGAAAGACGGGCGCATCATCGAACACGGGGCGGCGCAAGAGATTGTCCTGCGTCCCCGCGAGCCCTATACAAGGGCGCTCATCGCCGCGGCGTTTCAAACCGGGGAGACATGATGGCTGTGCCGCTAGGGATTTCGTTCCGGACCGATCCGGCGAACTATCGATCAGCCTCGGGAGCGCGGAGGAGTTTAAAATGAAAATACCTATCGCGGCCATCGCCGTGGCTTTATCGATCGCCCCAGCATATGCTCAAACATCAGGTCCTTCGCATATCCAAGGCGTTGAGAGCGATGAATTTAGCAATATTATGAAAATAAATGGGGTCGTTGAATCTGAAAATCCATTCGGCGGTATATTTAGATCCTGGAGCTTAAGAAGTTTCGTCAGCAAGCTCGACGGGTCGACAACCCATCAACTTTACGTAAGCATAGATTACCCCTCTGAACCAGGGCGCAAGGTCTTCGACTGGGCGACCGATGACACTGCAACGCCGTTAATTGTGACGCAAATTTACGGTAATGACAATTCGGAGGATGCCGCGATAGACGTCACGACAGCCGTTCTGCGCGCCCATGCGTTGACAGGATATCGCGTTAAGATTTCCGCCGAAAGCGGCGATTCGTTCATTCTAACAATTTCGTCAAACCAGATCGCCGCGCAGCTTGATACCATGAAAAAATGCCTTGAGTATATTCACGCGCAAAGCAATGTCGTGGATAACCAGCTTGGTCCGCACCTTCTTGAACATCCGAAACTCGGATTTAAAGCATCGGAAGTTACCGATGAAATCGCGGCCAAGACCGGATTGCACAAGGGTCCGGGGATCGTTGTGTTTGAGGTAACGCCAGGGTCAATCGCCGAGCGCGCGGGACTGAAAGTCCTCGATAGGATTATGGTCGTACCCGGCTGCGGCTCCAGCATGGATTCTCTGGCCGCAATGAAAAAATGCATTGTCAAGCATAAGGCATATATCGGGATGGTTGTTAATCGTGGCGGGGGCCTCACCACAGTCGGGTTGAGGCTTGACACGGAAGGCCGCTGATTCTCCCTGCCGGTTTGTTGCGACAAAGTGGCACCGCGCCTTGAGATCGCTTTAAATCATTCAAGGTGCGCACTTATTCGGCAAACTGCGCAGGCGCGCAGGGGCCCAATGAGAACGGCGAGGCCGGCCCCATGCTCTTCGAAGGTCAGACGATCAAGGCCGATACGCAAGACGGGGGAATCGCCGAACTGCGTTTCGAGCGCGGCGTTGAGGCCGTCAACAAGCTCGACGCCCTAACATTCGGCGAACCGCGCCGCGCGCTTGACGCCATCGCGGCCACGCCGTCGGATTAGCACTCGATAACGTCGATCCAAACGAATGCTTCAATTATTTCCTCGATCCGAGATACGGTTCGATTTAGTTGGGATTATGCTCCAGTTTTAAAAATACCCTGAGGGCCGGGGCCGAATCGAACCTACGGCCCGCGGCCGTCAGGCTTGTTGGATCGCCGCCAGTATCCAGTCGCCGGGGGCGCCGCCAACGTGCCGCGCAAAGGTCCAGACCTCGGTTGCCTGCTCTGGCGCCGCCGGATCGCCGGAGACGATCTTGCCCGAGACGCGATCGGCCATTGTGTCGATCAAGGAAAATCGCATGGCGACCGTGGCATATTCGCCTTGCGGCTCGCGCCAGGCCTCGGAAAGATCGCCTTGCAGGAACTGCACCTCCGAGACCTTGTTGACCAGGCCTTTCCCGGCGTTGCCGGCGAGATCCTCGGCAAAATAGGACGCCATTTCCGGCGTCGCCAGGGCGCGCAGGCGATCGAGGTCTTCCGCGCCATAGGCCGATTGGATCGCGACGAGGCGCTGCTCGAACACGCTGAAATCGGCCGGGCCGACTTCGAGCTTTGTCTCTCGCCGCGGGCTTCCCGGACCGCCGCCGAAGCCCGCGAAGCCTCCACGCGCGCCCGGTCCAGCCTGGCCTAATCCTTGGCGCGCGCTGGAATCAAAGGCCGTGCCCTGGAACGCCGGACCGCGTCCGCGCATAAAGCCCATGACGAATTTGAACAAAAGGAACAAAAGCCCGATCTGAAGCAGCAAGCCGAGGATCGACAAGCCGCCGCCGAGGCCACCGAACAGGCCATGCCCGAACAATAGGCCGAACAATCCGGCGCCTAGGAAGCCTCCCAGCAGGCCGCGGCCAAAGCCACCGGAAAAAAAGCCGCCCCGGGAAAAGGGCGCGGGGCGGCGGAAAATACTGTCGTTGGGAGAGGTCGTCGACCGCTCCGTTGGGGC